>JAEUJG010000471.1 GCA_016794765.1 Spirochaetaceae bacterium
TCCGGGATCACCGCCGCCACGACTCAGCTTACGGGCTATCTCGAAAAGCAGGATGCGACGCTTTCCGTCCACGGGAAGCAGCTCGGCGACCACGAAACGCGCATCGCGTCGATCGAGACGGTCCATCGCGTGCGCGGGTGCGATGAGGCGGACGCATGATCATCGTCGAAGACGGCACTGGCCTCGCGACCGCGCAGTCCTATGTCTCGGTCGCCGACTGCACGACCTACCACGCCGCCCGCGGGAACGCCGCCTGGGCCGCCGCCGCGACGGACTCCCTGCGCGAGCAGGCGCTCGTCCGTGCGACCCAAGCCCTCGACGGCAAGCGCTTCCGTGGCGTCCGCGCCTCGGCGGCCCAGGCCCTCGAGTGGCCCCGCTTCGACGCCTTCGACGACTCGCTCTATGCCCTCGAGGGCGTGCCGGCCAAGCTCAAGGCGGCGACCTGCGAGGCCGCCCTCATCGAGCTCGCCACCCCCGGCGCGCTGTCCCCGGCTCTCGAGCGGGGCGGCGCCGTGCGGCGGGAGAAGGTCGGCGCCATCGAGACCGAGTACGCGTCGGGCGCCCCGGCGAAGACGGTCTACTCCGTCCTCGAAGGGCTCCTCCGCGGGCTCGTCGAATCCGGCTCGAGGCTCCGGCGCGGATGAACTACGCCACCGTTGCCCTGAAGGCCGCCGCCTCGATCAAGGCCAAGGGTAAGCTCGTCCTGCTTCGCGTCACGGTGATGACCGGCGGCGACCCCGCGGCCGGCATCCCGGGCGCCGAGACCGTCACCGACTACCAGGCCCGCGCGCTCGAGGAGGAGATGACCTTCGCCGAGCGTTCGAGCCTCGCGCGGATCCTCGGCTCGGACGTCTGTATGGACGACCGGCGGCTCATGGTGGCGGCGGTCCAGGACAACGGGCAGGCCCTCCCGCGGCCCTCGCGCGCTGAGAAGATCGTCATGGCGGGGAAGGTCTACTCAATCGTCAACGTCGGCGCACTCGAACCGGGAGAGACGGCGATTTACTACGAGGTGCAGATCCGTGGGTAGCTTCGCCCTGGCTGTCGACCAGTTCGCCAAGCGCGGCATGGTCAACATCGACGTTGTAGGCCGGAAGATCGCCTTCGAGGTCTACCGCCGCGTCATCTTCCGCACGCCTGTCCGCACGGGTGCTGCACGCGGGAACTGGATGTGTACGGTCGGGGCCGCGGCCATGCCGACCGAAGGCCTCCGCGCCGTGAACGATACCGACCGATCGGGCCGCTGCACGGCCGCCACGATGGGCGACACGGTGAAGGACTGGAAGCCCTCGGCGCAGGTCCCGATTTTCCTGGCGAACAATCTCCCGTACATCGAGAGCCTCGAGCACGGGAGCTCGCGCCAGGCGCCGCAGGGCATGGTCGCCTTGACCATCGCCGAATTCGGCGGCATCGCGGAAGATGCGGCCGCGCACGCGCAGGCCGGAACCTTCGGCGGGTCCCGGGCGGAGATCGACATGGGCGGCGCTTGGGACGCCGGGGAGGCGGGAGAATGAGCGGAACCCTCGAAGTTTGCATCGCCCTCCGGAAGCGCCTCACCGACGCGGCGCCCGGGTGCGCGATCGCGGCGTCCCTCGTCGCTTGGGAGAACGTGAAATTCACCCCCGTCGCGGGAACGCGCTACTACCGCGCGACCTTCCTGCCGGGCACCCCCCGGGCCGCGGCCATCGGCTCCGACGCGCCGAACCGCCATGTGGGGCTTTTCCAGGTCGACATCTTCGACCCGGTGGGGAGGGGCGACAACGCGACCGCGGCCGAGGCCGAGCGCATTGCCGCCTGCTACAAGCGCGGGACGGTGCTGACCTACTCGGGCGTGACGGTCCGCGCTGAGCGCTCCTGGGTCTCGCGAGTTCCGCAGGATGACCCCGCATGGTATCGGCAGAGCGTGCGCGTTGAATGGAGAGCGGACGTTCCGAATTGAATCGCTTCGGCCCTCATGTCGGGAGACAGCATGGGCCGTTTTTGAAGATCGCCGGGAGGCGACCGGACATTGACCGCCGGGAGGCGGACAGAGGGAGGCCATCATGGCTGAAGGATCGAGAAGGTATCTCGCCTATGTCGCCGAGACCGTGTGGGGAACCACCCCGGCGACTCCGGCGCTCAAGATGCTCCGCTGCACTGGCGGAGCAGGAATCAAGGTTGATCGCCAGAGCCTGCAGTCGCAGGAGATGCGCTCCGACCGCGCCGTCGCGGATCTTCGCCTCGGGAACAAGCAGCCGAGCCTCGAAGTTCCTTTCGAATTCAGCGCCGGGAGCTTTGACGACTTTCTCGAGGCGGCGCTCTTCGGCACCTGGGCGACCAACGTCCTCAAGCAGGGCGTTGCCCGGAAGAGCTTCACGATCGAGGAAGGCTTCTCCGACCTCGCGCAGTACCAGTCGCTCCTCGGTGCGATGGTGAACACGATGAGCCTCGCGGTCTCCCCCAACGCCATCGTCACCGGCTCCTTCGGTCTCATCGGCAAGAGCGCCTCGGCCTTCGGCGGTACTCCGCTCGACGCCTCGATCGACCCCGCGCCGACGACCTCGCCATTCGACTCCTACACGGGGTCCATCAAGGAGGGCGGCGCTTCGGTAGCGGTCGTCACCTCACTCTCCCTCTCCCTCGCGAACGGCCTCGAGGCGCTTTTCTCTCTCTTCGATTCCGCCGCCCAGCGTATCGGCGCCGGCCGCGCCAACCTCTCGGGAAGCATCTCGGCCTACTTCGATTCCGTCGCCCTCGCGAACAAGTTCCTTTCCGAGACCGCGAGCTCCCTCGAGTTCACGCTCACGGACGGCGCCGGCAAGGCCTATACCTTCCTCATTCCCCGCATCAAGTACACGGGCGCGAACAAGAGCATCAGCGAAAACAAGGTACTCGTGGACCTGCCCTTCCAGGCCCTCCACGATTCCACCGAGGCCACCTGCCTCAAGATCACTCGCGTCCCGTAAGGAGTAGACATGGAGCTTTCGATCCTGGACACCACGACCCGCGCTGAAGAAGGCGTCGAGTTTGAAGTCCGTCACCCGAAAACCGGCGAGGGCATCGGCTTCTACCTCACCGTGAAAGGCGCCGACTCGCAGACCTACAAGAACGCCCTGAAGGAGGCCATGAAGAAGGCCTCCGACAAGACCACGCAGAACGACATCAAGGAGCAGGTCCTCGTCGCCTGCACGGTTGGCTGGCGCGCGGTCAACGCGAAGGGAGAGAACGAGCCGATCACGATCGACGGGAAAGAAATCAAGTTCTGCGAGTCCTCGCTCAAGGAGATGCTCAAGCGGATGCCGACCATACGGGACCAGGGAGTCGCGTTCCAGGACGGGCGCGCCAATTTTTTACCCATCGCCTCCGCGAGCTGACGGAGGCGGTCCGGGCGCACATCAAGCTCGAGGTTCCGCCGGCGGCGACAGCCGAGCAGCAAAAGGCAGGCGTGAAGCCGGTAAGCCTGCGGAACCAGCTTGAGCAGATTGAGAAGCAGACGGGGCGCCGCGACCCGCTTCTTGATTCGGTGAAGGTACCAGAGGGCTTTGAATACCTTTGGCGCGAGTTCTGGACGATTCGCGCCGGCGCGGGCGAGGGATTCGGCGGGACGCGCGTCACCTGGCGCGACCTCGCCGATTACCAAGCAGTGACGGGCGTTCGCTTCGATGCCTTCGAGGTCGAGGCGATCATGGCGATGGATCAGGCCACGTCGGGAGACGTTGCGAAGGAGTAGGGCGATGCCGGAAGTAGCTAGTCTCGTTCTCAAAGTCACCTCCGAAGGCGCGATCCTCACCGCGGAGCAACTCAAGCAGCTCTCCGGCGCCGCGCATGGCGCCGAGAGCTCTTTCGGCTCCCTCGCCACGAAGATCGCCGGCTTCACAACCCTGGCCGACCTCGCCGTCCGCGGCGGGCAGGCGGCCGTGCGCATGGTCAAGGACTTGGCCGTCGAGTCGATCACCTTGGCGGCGAGTTTCGAAAAGAGCCGCATCACCTGGGGCGTCCTCGTCGGCGACATGGGGAAGGGCGCGCAGGTTTTCGACAAGCTCAGGGCTTTTGCGAACACGACCCCGCTCAGCTTCGAAGGCGTCAACCAGGCGGCGACCACGCTCAAGGCCTACGGCGTCGCGACCGAGGACCTCATCCCGACGATGAAGATGCTCGGCGATGTCGCGATGGGCGACAACGCCAAGCTTGACGGCGTTTCGCGCGCCTTCGGGCAGATCATGTCGACCGGCCGCCTGATGGGGCAGGACCTCCTTCAGCTCATCAACCAGGGCTTCAATCCCTTACAGATCATCTCCGCGAAGACCGGCGAGACGATGATCGAGCTGAAGGCCCGAATGGAGAAGGGCGGGATCTCTGCGCAGGAAGTCGCGGATGCGTTCAAGACCGCGACGAGCGAGGGCGGCCAGTTCCACGGGCTCATGGAGAAGACGGCTGAAACGACATCTGGCAAGTGGTCTACAGCGGTTGATAATTTCAAGAACATCATGGCAGATCTCGGCGAGAATGTTCTGCCAACCGTCAACAGAGCGCTTGATCGATTCAACCAACTCGCCGAATTCGCTGCCAACAGTAAAAATCTTGCGCTCGCCACGACAGGCGCTGGTGGAAACATAAGCTCTGCAATTGAGTGGGTGCAATCAAGTATTCCTAAGCTTCAAGCTGATCTAGACAAAGCCAGAAAAGAAGCGATGGCTCCTGGCCTGACCGAAACAATGCGTTCCGCAAAACAAGGCGCGGTATATGCGCTGGAATCGCAGCTTTCAGATTTGCAGGCGCAGCTTTCTCAGTTGCGAGAGAATCAGCGGCGCTTGGGCCAGGGTGAGATATCCGCCGCGCCGAAGCCTGCCAAAGTTATGCAGGCAGATGATCCATGGGCCGGCTACGCCGACCGAATGAAGAGCATGAAGTTTGGTGCCGGGAATGCCTCGTATGCCTCCAGCTACGAGGGGGGCAACTCCTACGGCGACCTCTTCCAGTCCGATGACATCCTCGAAGGCGCGGACGCGATGGCCCGCATGCGCGAGGAGGGGGATCGCTCCGTCCTCTCCTTCCAGGCGCTCGTAGAGCTTTGGGGAGAGCAGGACGAGCGGGCGCGCAAGCTCGCGCAGTCCCTCGATGCGATCAACTCCGCTTTCGAGCAGTTCGGCGAGTCCCTCTTCCTCGACTCGATGACCTCCCTCGGCAAAGCGCTCATGACCGGCGCCGATGCCGGTGAGTCCTTCGCGCAGTCCATGGCGAGCGTCGGCGAGCAACTCCTCGACACGCTCCCGCAGCTTTTCCTCACAGCCGGCCTTCAGGCGATGATCGCGGGCAACTGGCCCCTTGGCCTCGGCCTCCTCGCGGCCGCCGGCGCTTCAGCCTTCGCGGGGGGCGTGGTTGACGGCGCCAAGGAAGCCAACGCCTTGGGCGGCGTCTATTCCTCCCCCTCGCTCTCCGCCTACTCCGGCGGTGTCTACGACTCCCCGCGATACTTCGGCTTCGAAGGCTCACGCATGGCGTTCGCCAAGGGCGGCGTTTTCGCAGAGGCCGGTCCGGAAGCGATCATGCCGCTCTCTCGTGACGGAGCTGGCCGCCTCGGCGTGCGGGCCGCGGGCGCCGCCGGCGTCTCCATCGTCATCAACAACAACGCTTCCGGCGCGACCGCGACCGCGGAAGAGACGACCGGGCCGGGCGGCGAGAAACAGATCATCGTCACCATAGAAAACGTCGTGCGCGCCATGGTCCCGAACGGCAAGCTCGACAGTTTGCTTGCCCGGGGCGGCGTCCGCGCGCAAGGAGTGCGAAACTAAAATGGCAAGCATCACCTGGCCTTCGCCTTTCCCCCTGCCGCTCGAGCAGGGCTACTCCGAGGCCGCGCCGGACACGAGCCTGCGCACAAAAATGGACTCTGGCCCCGACAAGCTCCGGCGCCGCTATACCGCCGCCCCGCGAGCCTTCAGCCTCCGCTACCACCTGACGCGCGACGAGGTGGCGACGCTCGACGCCTTCTTCGTGACGACCGTGCGCTCCGGCACGCTTCGCTTCAACTGGACGCACCCGCGAACCGGCGCCGCCTGCGAAGCGCGGTTTCTCTCCGCGCCGAAATACTCGCCCGACGGCCCTGAGGCTACGGCCGCCGTCGAGATCGAGGTCATGCCGTGAGCCGCGCCATTTCTTCTACCGCGCGCGCGGCGCTGTACGCGCAGGAGGCAGGCTTCGCCCTCCCGGTCCTCCTCGAGATCACGCACGGCGTCGCCGGGGTGGCGAATCCCCTGCGCATCGCCAACAATGAGACCGACCTCACCTTCGGCGGCCAGACCTATCTCGCCTTCCCCTTCCGCTTCGACCCGCCCGACCAGCGCGAGGACGGGTCGATCCAGAACGCGCGCCTCACCATCTGCGCGGTCGACCAGCAGATAGCGGCCGTACTGCGATCCACGCAATCGCCGCCCTCCGTGCGCGCGGTCGCGACGTTCTGGAGTGACGAGGGCGGCATGGTTTTCGAGCAGGTCGCTGCCTGGGATATGACCCTCCGCAATGTCTCCGGCAACGCGGAGCAGATCACCGCCGACCTAATCTACGAGGAGCGCCTGGACAACGAGGCGCCCGCTGACGAGTTCCGCCCTACCACCTTCCCGGGGGTGTTCTGATGCTTCCCTGGGTCGAGGCGTATGTCGGCATCCCCTACCTCTTCGGCGGCTCGACGCGCGAAGGGTGCGACTGCTGGGGCCTTGCGCGCATGATCCTGCGCGAGCGCTTCGGCAAGGAACTGCCGGAGTTCGCGCACGATTCGGTCGATCGGCGCGCGCTCGCCGCGCTCGTGGACGCCTCGCTTCCGCTCGTCAACGCGGTTCTAATCGATGCTCCGGAAGCAGGCGACATCGCGCTTTTGCGGCTCCTTGGCGAGCCGTGCCATGTCGGCCTCTGCGTCGGCGATGGCTACATGATCCATTCGCTTCGCGCGCACGACTCCGCGCTTGAGCGCTTCGCTTCTCCCCGCTGGGCCTCGCGCCTGGAAGGATTCTACCGTGTCTGATACCACCGATTCCGTCGTCCACATCGTCGCGCACATCCACCCCTTCGCTCCTTCTGAGCGCATCCGTCGCGACATCCTTCCCGGCCGCTCGCTCGAGGAGATCGTCGCCGAGACGGTCCCGCATCGCGTCGGCCGGCCCGTCGTCCAAGTCGACGGCGAGACGATTCTGCGGGAGGCATGGAAGGAAGCGCGGCCCGCGGGCGGGGCGCTCGTGACGATCCGCGTCCTGCCGGCGGGTTCGAACGAGGAGATCGATCGCGGACAGCAGAAGGGTGCCGGCTGGAGCTTCCTCACGGCTGTCGTCGGTTTTGTCCTGATGTTCACGCCGCTCGCGCCTCTGGGCGCCTGGATGTTCGGCGCGGGTATCGTCGGGCTTGGCGCGGTCGGGCTCGTCGAGTTAGCGCAGCAGGGTTTCATGTCGGCCGGCGCGGCCGGCGTCACCCCCGAGAACCTCCCCTCCATCCGCGGCGCCCGCAACCAGGCGCGCCCCTGGGGGAAGATCCCCGTCATCATCGGCAAGCATTTGATAACGCCTCCCTACGCCGCGCGGCCGTTCACTGAGATAGGCGGAGCGGACGGCGAAGACATGTATCTCCGGATGCTCTTCTGCGTCGGCTA
>JAEUJG010000541.1 GCA_016794765.1 Spirochaetaceae bacterium
GGATCCGACATACAGAGTATCGGTCACGGGCAGGGTAAATTTACTACGGAATCGTTTTTTTTTAAAGAGCGGAGTCCCAGCCGGCCGGACAGATTTGCCATCTATCGGGCGGTTCCGTATATTTTTAGGAAGTGTTCCGCACCGTCGCCGGCCGAGTGATTATCCGGTTCCGACGCGTTGACATTCGTTTCATTCTTCGATATGATTTCAATATAAAAATATAGAAAGCCACCGCGATGTGCGATTCGCGTTGAGCGATAGCGGCAGGCCTTTGTTGCGCGCCGGCCGCATAGACTAGCCCGCCTCCCCAAGGCGGGTCTCGAGATCCTACATGGGAGGAACGAGATGAAGGTTGCTATCAATGGTTTTGGCAGGATCGGCCGCCTGGTGTTCCAGGCGCTCGTCGAGCAGGGCCTTCTCGGCAAGGACAAGATCGACGTCGTCGCCGTCGTCGATATTTCCACCGACGCCGAGTACTTCGCCTACCAGCTCAAGTACGATTCCGTCCATGGCCGCATGAAGGCCCAGATCTCCGCCAAGAAGAGCGATCCCTCGCTTGCCGAGGCGGACACCCTCGTCGTCAACGGCCACGAGGTCAAGTGCGTGATGGCCGAGAAGGAGCTCAAGAACCTTCCCTGGGCCAAGCTCGGCGTCGAGTACGTCATCGAGTCCACCGGCCTCTTCTGCAACGAGAAGGCCTGGGGCCACCTCGAGGCGGGCGCCAAGAAGGTCATCATTTCCGCTCCCGCGAAGAGCGCCGACGAGACCAAGAAGATCCCGACCTTCGTCGTGGGCGTCAACCACGAGAAGTACGATCCCGCCAAGAACGACGTCGTCTCCAACGCGAGCTGCACCACCAACTGCCTCGCCCCCGTCGTCCACGTCCTCCTCAAGGAAGGCGTCGGCGTGGAGAAGGGCCTCATGACCACCATCCACTCCTACACCGCCACCCAGAAAACGGTGGACGGCGTCTCCAAGAAGGACTGGCGCGGCGGCCGCGCGGCGGCCTGCAACATCATCCCCTCGACCACCGGCGCCGCCAAGGCCGTCGGCGAGGTCCTCCCCGAGACCAAGGGCAAGCTCACGGGCATGTCCTTCCGCGTCCCGACCCCGGACGTCTCCGTCGTCGACCTCACCTTCACCGCGACCCGCGACACCTCCATCGAGGAGATCGACGGCTACCTCAAGAAGGCCAGCCAGACCTACCTCAAGGACGTCCTCGGCTACGGCGACGAGGAGCTCGTCTCCACGGACTTCATCCACGACGCCCGCTCCTCCATCTACGACAGCCTCGCGACCCTCCAGAACAACCTCCCCGGCGAGAAGCGCTTCTTCAAGCTCGTCTCCTGGTACGACAACGAGTGGGGTTACTCGAACCGCGTGGTCGACCTCCTCAAGTACATGGCCGCCAAGAAGTAAGGCAATCTCGAAAGGCCGTCCGCAAGGGCGGCCTTTTTTTCGCAATCATGCGATTCGCCACGGAGCCTCCGCGACCCCGTGGCGATTCGTGGAAAGCCCAACGGAGGCAAACATGATCAAGACGGTCAAGGACGTTCAGCTAAAGGGCAAGCGCATCGTGATGCGGGTCGACTTCAACGTCCCGATGAAGGACGGCAAGGTCCAGGACGACACCCGCATCGTAGCCGCCATCCCCACGATCAAGTACGTGATGGAACAGGGAGCCGCGTCCCTCGTCCTCATGTCCCACCTCGGGGACCCCAAGAAGGACATGAAGAAGGCCAAGGAGAAGGCGGAGAAGGACGGGAAGGCCTTCGACGAGGCCAAGTACATCGCCGGCAAGCACCGGATGGCCCCCGTCGCCGCCTATCTCGCGGAAAAGCTCGGCAAGCCCGTCGTCTTCGCCGGCGAGGATTCCTGCTTCGGCAAGAAGGCCTTCGTCGAGGGACAGCCCGCGGGAACCATCGTCATGCTCGAGAACACCCGCTTCCACAAGGAGGAGACGAGCGACGACGCCGCCGAGCGCGACAAGCTCGCGAAGGAGCTCGCCACCTACGGCGAGGTCTTCGTCAACGACGCCTTCGGCACGGCCCACCGCGACCACGCCTCCACCGCCTCCATCGCGAAGTTCCTCCCGGTCTCCGTGGGCGGCTTCCTCATGGAGAAGGAGGTGAAGTACCTCGAGCCCATGGTCGTGAATCCCCCGAAACCCATGGTCGCCATCATCGGCGGCGCCAAGGTCTCCTCCAAGATCGCCGTCCTCGAGTCCCTCCTCCGGAACGCCTCCGCCCTCGTCATCGGCGGCGGCATGGCCTACACCTTCCTGAAGGCCCAGGGCCACACGGTCGGCAAGTCCCTCGTCGAGGACGACCAGCTCGACACCGCCAAGCGGATCCTCGCCGCGGCCGCCAAGGCCAAGGTGGAGATCGTCCTCCCCCTCGACCACGTCTGCTCCGAGACCTTCGACGCCGCCGCCGCGGCCAAGGCCGTCGACGGCCTCGACATCGCGGACGGCCTCATGGGCATGGACGTGGGCCCGAAGACCCTCGCCAAGTACAAGGCCGTACTCGCGACCGCCAAGAGCGTCGTGTGGAACGGCCCGGTCGGCGTTTTCGAGTTCGACAATTTCGCCAAGGGTACGGGCGAGGTGGCCAAGATGGTCGCCGAGGCCACGGGCCGCGGGGCGATGACCGTCGTCGGCGGCGGCGACTCCGTCGCGGCCGTCAACAAATTCGGCCTCGCCGACAAGATGTCCCACGTCTCCACCGGCGGCGGCGCCTCCCTCGAGCTCCTCGAGGGCAAGCAGCTCCCCGGCATCGAGGTATGCCGGGCATAGGCGGCCTGCGCGGGGCAGGCCTCGATGCCGAGGTATCGAGGTTTGCCGGTCGAAACGATGATGTTTTTCCGGGACGGCCAGGGGCCGTCCCGGT
>JAEUJG010000549.1 GCA_016794765.1 Spirochaetaceae bacterium
GATCTCAATACGGAAGTCCTTGACCTGGCGGCGGGGATCGGCAGGCGACTGCCGGTTTTCGAGGAACTGGCGGCCAAGGCTTAGAGGGACAGTGCTGCGGCCCGGCCGTGCCTCGGCCCGGCCGAAAGACCGGCGGCAGAAGGTTTCATGGGGGACAGAGCTCGCGAAAAGCGCCAAACGGTATTGTAAATCTTCGGCGAATCGCCAAAATCATGGCATACGCGTTACATTTCTTTTAGTGGTGTACGATGTACCCCGTAAAGGATGCGTTGATGCATAAATCCAAATCCCCGATGCCGCACGAAAAGCCCGATCCCGTGGCTTCTCGTGCGTCCGAGGGGGCTTTCAAGGCTTCGCCGCTCCGCCACCCCAAATTCGTCGCACCTCCCCGGGCTTCGGCCGCCCGCCGCAAGGCCGGCCCGGCCAAAACCGCTTCTCCGGCGGAGAGGCCGGCGGGCGTGGCGGCCATCATCGGTGAACTGGTTTCGATCCTGCCCGAACTTGACCCGGAGGGCCTCGCTTTCCTGCTCGACCAGGCGCGCCTGCGCCGCTACGCTCTCGCCGCCGAGCGGCGGGTGCTGGAGGAGGCGAAGGACGCGCGGGGCTCGCGGCGACTCGGCGCCGAGACGGGCAGGGGGCTCAGGATGGATCGCTCCTCCGACGGCTCGACCTATCACATCGTCGCGGGCGGCACCTGGAAGATGTTCACGGCCGAGGAGACCGCGTCCATGGTCCGCATCTCCCGCCTCGACCTGGCCGAGGCCGAGGCGGCGCGGCGGCTCCACGCATGGCTCGACGAGGAGCGCCGCGATTTTCTCGTTGACCTCGACATCGTGGCCGGCGATTCGCCGAAGCTCCGGGAACTCTTGGCGCTGCTCCGCGAAACCTTCCCGGCCAAGAGCCCCCGGAGTTCCCGCCGGTAGGCGCGGCGGTCCGGGCTGGTGGCCCGGCTTGGTGGCCCGGCCGGTTCCCGATCCGGTGTCGGGCGTCTAGGCCAGGATGCCGTCCGCCGCCCTGAGGCCCGAGGCCCAGGCGGCGGTGATGCCGCGGCTCGTGCCGGCGCCGTCGCCGATAAGGTAGAGGTTTGGCCGGGCGCGGAAATGGCGGTCGGCGAAGACGGGCCGGTTCGCGTAGAGCTTGATCTCGGGGTAGTACATTATGGTGCTCGGATGGAGGAGCCCCGGCACGACCGTGTCGAGGAGCTTCATCGCGTTCCAGAGCGCCCGCATCACCTTGGCGGGCGCGCAGAGTCCGATGTCGCCGGGCGTCGCCGAGGGTAGGGTGGGCTCGAAATCGTAGAGATCCCCGGAAAAGCTCGAGCGGAAGGAACGCTTGCCGAGGCGGAAATCGCCGACCCGCTGCATGATGGGGCCGCCGCCGCCGAGGAGGGAGGCCTGGATGCCGAGCATCCGCGCGTAGGCCTGGCCCGAGGCAAGGGGTTCGGTGAGCGTGACGGTCTTCAGCATCGCGAAGTTCGCGAGGCCGTTCGAGGGCCGCGAGGCGGACCAGGCGTGGCCGTTGACGCTGTACCAGGAGCCGCCGCCCGGGGCCTCGTACTTTTCCTGGACGACATGGGCCGCGCGGGAGTTGGTGCAGAAGGTTCGCGTCTTCTTCGGGAAGAGGAATTTGGGGTCGTAGTAGTCCTTGACGATTGGGTAATGCTCCTCGCGCGTCTCCACGCGGATGCCGACGTCGACGACGTTGTCCGTATAGCTGACGCCGGCGTCGTGCATGAGCCCCTGGAGGAATTCGAAGCCTCCCCGCCCCGGGGCGACGATGAGG
>JAEUJG010000614.1 GCA_016794765.1 Spirochaetaceae bacterium
CGTCGCGACGGCGAAGGTACTGGCCGATCTCGGCTACGCCGAGGTGAACTGGAATCTCGGCTGTCCCTATCCGATGGTGGCGAAAAAAAGCCGGGGCTCGGGGCTCCTGCCCCATCCGGACCGCATCGCCGCCTTCTTCGACGCGGTCTGCCCGCGTCTTGGAATCGCCCTTTCGGTGAAGCTCCGCCTCGGGCGCGCGGACCGGGACGAAATCCTCCGCGTCATGCCCATCCTGAACGCCCACCCCCTGTCGAGGGTCGTCCTCCATCCGCGGCTCGGCGTCCAGATGTACAAGGGCGAGGTGGATCTCGAGGGTTTCGCCCGCGCCGCCTCGCTGTCGACCCATCGCCTCGGCTACAACGGCGACATCAAGGACCTCGCTTCCTTCGCCGCGATCCGGGCCCGCTTCCCCGCGATCCAGGACTTCATGATCGGGCGCCGGGCCGTGGCGGATCCCTTCCTGGCGGGACGGATCAAGGGCGAAGCGCCGGCGGGGGACCGCCCGGACGCCATGCGGGCTTTCCACGAGGATCTCTACCGCGGCTACCGGGAGATCCTCTTCGGCCCCGGCCACGTCCTCGACAAGATGAAGGAAATCTGGACCTATATAGGTCAATCCTTCGGCGGCGTCCGCCCCGCCCTGGAGGCGATCGGCCGCGCCAAGACGCTCGCGGACTACGAGGCGGCGGCGCGGGAGGTCTTCGCCAGGGGAAGCTGGACGGGGTCCTGAGGGCCGGCGCTATCGGGGGGATCCCGTGGCGGGAAGCTCGTTCGGGAGCTCAATCGAGGGCCGCGAACACCTCGACGAGTCGGGGATCGAACATCGTGCCGGCGTGTCCACGCAGCTCGACGATGGCTTCGTCCCAGTCTTTGCCTTTCTTGTAAACCCGGTCGGTGACCATGGCGTCAAAGCTGTCGCAGATCGCGAGGATCCTCCCCTCCTCCGAGATATCCTCTCCCGAGAGGCCCCTGGGATAGCCCGTACCGTCCAGGCGCTCGTGGTGCTGGGAGAGTATATTGAAAATTTCCGCGCTGAAGGTTCCTTTTACCATTTCCGCGCCAAGGACGACGTGCTCCCTCATCTTGGCGAACTCGGTCTCGTCGAGAGGGCCGGGCTTGTTGAGGATGCCGTCCTCGACATAGATCTTGCCAAGATCATGATAGCGGGCGGCGCGCATGAGGTTGAAATAGCGCTTGCCCTTGTAGCCTAGAGCTTCGGCCATCTCGCTTGCCAACTTGTACACCCGCTTGCAGTGTGCCTCGGTATAGGCGTCCTTTTCCTGGATCTTGTACAGGATCCGGGTGAAATGCTCGAGGTCCTTCCCCAACTCCTCGTAGACCGGCACGCCGAAACAGTGTGCGAGAATTTCACAATCCTCGAGCATCTTGAGATTGACGAACTCCTCGAGCTCGCCGACCACGAGGAGGTCTCCCGGCAGGAGCACGGAGGCATCTTCGATCAGTCTGCATGAGCCGGAAAGTATGAGATAGGTCTTTACCGCCTCGGAACTTCCGCTGCTTTCCACGCTGAGCCAGGAGTCCTTGCCCATGCCGAACCGATTCACCTCGAGCCGCCCCTCGGTGATCTTGCGGACAAAGCTGGCCGTGAAGTGCCGGACCGCATTCCCTTCGAGCTCATCGTCGCGCCGTACAACGCTATATGGCATTCGAGCCCTCCGCATCGCTTCTCCTTGGCAAGGATAAAGGACTGGCGCGCGGCTTGTCAAAACCAAGCGCGCGGACGGGAAAGCCGGCTTCCTCCGTTCCCGGACCGCGATCGCGGAAGCGGGTTTCCATGCGATCATTTTCCTCGCCCGGGCCCGGAGCTCCCGCCCGCCGCCGGCGCGAGTCCTTTAGCCTAACGCGGCCGCCAAGGCCTCGGCGATCGCGAGGTTGACGGCGCAGAATTCCGCCAGGCGGCCTTCGTCGATGTCGAAGCGGGGATTGTGGTTCGGGAAGGCGAGGCCCCGCTCGGGAGCCTGGCTGTTCAGGAACCAGAAGCAGCCGGGAACTTTTTCGAGGTAGTAGGCGAAGTCCTCGCCGCCCATGATGGGGCGCGTCAGGCGCTTGACCCGCGCCGCGCCGAGGAGGCCGGCGGCCGCCGCTTCGGCCAAGGCGGCGGCGCGCGGATCGTTCGCGAGGGGCGGATAGCCCGCGAGCCACTCGAAGTCGAAGCGGAGGCCGCGCATCGCGCCGACGGCCGCGCCGATCTCGCCGATCCGCCGCTCCAGGGCCGCGCGGAGGTCGGGCTCCAGGGAGCGCGCCGTGCCCATGAAGTCGAGGCGCTCGGGGATGACGTTGAAGGTGGAGCCGGCGGCGACCTGGCAGACGGAGACGACGGCCGGCCGCGTCTGGTCGAGCTCGCGGGCGCGGAGGCTTTGCAGGGCCAGGACGTATTCCGCGAAGGCGGCGATGGGATCGGGGCTGTGGTGCGGCGCCGAGCCGTGGCCGCCGGAGCCCAGGAAGGCCCCGCGGAAACGGTCGCTCGCGGCCATCATCGGTCCGGGCAGGAAGCCGGCCTCGCCGGGAGCGAGCTCGTCGGAGAGGTCGCCGAGGTGGCCGGCGGCGATGGCCGCGACGCCCTCGAGGACGCCGGCCTCGAGGAGGGGCAGGGCGCCGAAGGCCCCCTCCTCGCCGGTCTGGAAGACGAGCCGGACGCGGTAGGGAAGGCCGGCGGGGGAGGCGGCCTCGGCGGCGAGGAGGGCCGCGGCGCCGAGGAGGGCGGCCGCGTGGGCGTCGTGGCCGCAGGCGTGCATGCGCCCCGGGATCTCCGAGGCGTACTCGGCGCCGGTCTTCTCCTCCACGGGGAGGCCGTCCATGTCGGCGCGGAGGGCCACGAGGGGCCCCCGCGTCCCTACGTCGGCCCACATGCCGTCGCCGATGCGTTTGGGCGCAAGGCCGAGTCGGCGGAGTTCCGCCTCGACGTAGGCCGCCGTCCGCGGCAGCTCCCGTCCGAGCTCCGGTGTTCGGTGGAGGGCGCGGCGGTGCGCGACGAGGTCGGGGAGGCTGGCGCCCACGGTTTCCATGCTGAAGCGGATCGACATCGGATGACTCCTTGGTGCACGTGGGCGCGGCGGGCCGGGCGGGGCGCCGGCGGCCATGCTCGCGCCGCGCAGGTGCGGTAGGACCCCGGCGGGACTCGGCGCATCGCGGGCCGCAAGCCCCGGCGGCGGGCGGCGAGGGCCGCAAGGCGTGGCCCCGCGCCGGCCGCGCGCCGGCCCCGCATCGGCCCCGCATCGGCCCCGCGCCGCCTTAGGCGCCGGTTTTTCGCGCGGCGAAGTCCGCCACGACGGCCTTGGCGTCCTCCTCGTCCTCGTCGCGGACGAGGACCCGGGCGCTCTTGATTTCCGCGGCGAAGAAGGGCCGCGCGTCGAGCATGCCATCCTCGAGGAGTTCGGCGGCGATGCCGGCCGACTCCAG
>JAEUJG010000306.1 GCA_016794765.1 Spirochaetaceae bacterium
CCTCGTCGTCGCGGGCGCCGAGGACTACAAGGTTCGCCTCGTCCAAAAGGGCGACATCGACGCCATAGCGGATGTCGCCAAGTACTTTTCCACGGCCCTGCGCTACGATCCCCGGAACCAGGAGGCCGCGCGCTACGCCGCCCTCGTCGAGGATTTCCGCGCCGCGCGGCTCCGGAAAAGCGTCGGCGAGGCGACCGCCCTCCTCAAGAAGGCCAAGCGGACCGAGGCGGAGGATTTCGCCCTCGTCGCGGCCTCCCGCCGCGCCTTGCGCCTCGACGCGGGCGACGACGACGCCCAGCGGATCTTCAAGGAAACGAGCGAGGTCCGCGCCAAGCTCGTGGACGTCTACCTGGCCAGGGCCGACGCGACCCTGGCCAAGGCGACGCCGACCGCCGCCGCCGCCGTCAAGGAAAAGGCCTTCGTCGAGGCCTTCAAGGAGGTCAACAAGGCCCTCGCGGTCGAGCCGAAGCATTTCGACGCCAACAAGACCTACGGCTCGCTCCGTTCGGAGATCTCCGCCATCGTGAAGGGCCGGCTGGCCGGCGTGACGCCCCTTGTCGAAAAGCGCTCCTTTTCCGAGGCGCGGGCCCAGCTCCTCGTCGTGAAGGATCTCGATTCCAAGCTGGAGGGTGCCTTCTCCGCCGACATCGTCGGCGTCGAATATGACCTTTACTACCATTGGGCGGAAAATCTTTACGCCGCAAAGGATTACGCGAACGCTTCGCTCCGCCTGGACGCCGCCCTCGCAGCCAAGCGCGGCTCCGAGGCCGTCGCCCTCAAGAAGAAGATCGACGACGCGCGGTCGGTGGCCGAGCTCGGCGCCTCCTTCGGGGCCGGCCTGTCCAACGTGGACCGCTACATCGCCGCGGGCGACCTGGGGCGGGCGCAGCGGGTGCTCGCCGGCCTTTCCAAGGGCAGCCTGGACGCGGCCCGGAAGCGGCAGCTCAACGACCGCCGCGACGCCGTCCGCGCGGCCCTCGGCGAGGTCTACGAGCGCGGCGTGCGGCTCTACAAGGAAGAGACCTTCAAGGAGGCGATCGCCGCCTTCGAAACGGTCATAGCCGTTGATCCGGACTATGAAGAGGTCGCGAGCTACCTCGACAAGGCCCGCGCCAAGCAGAAATTGCTCGACCAGTTCTAGGGGCCCCGGCCCAAGCGACGCCGCGGGCCGCCTCCCGGCCCGCCAAGGAGACGACCATGAAGCTTCCGGACGGAAAGACCCTCCGCGCCCACGCGCCCGAGTTCGTCTTTTCCCTCATCCTGATCGTGTGGTACATCGCGACGGCGGTCTCCCGCGCCCCGGGCCGCCTGTCGCCGCTCTTCCTTCCCATCGACCTCGCGGCGCGCACGGGCTCCTTCTCCTTCCTCGCCGCCCTCGTCGCCTGGTCCGCGGCCCTGCTCGCGATTTGGAAGCTGGCGGCCCCCTTCCTCCGCGACAAGCTCGGCTTCGCCAAGGCCGAATCGACCGCCGGGCTCGCGATCGCGGCCGTGGAATCGGCGCTGGTCGTCGCCGCGGTGGCCCTCCACGCAGTCGCCTTCGCAGCCCGGAGCTCCTACTTTTCCGGGAGCTCGCCCTTCGGCTGGATGGTCGGGCTCGTCGCCGTCGGCTTCAACGCCTCTTGCCTCGTTCTCCTCATCCGCTCCGTGAGCAGGAAAAACGCGGCCTACGACGAGTACTTCGAGTTCCGCCGCGCCATCGAAAAGGAGAAGGGCGGCCTCTCCGGCTTCGTGCGGCGCCGCGGCATCCAGCGGCGCATCACCGTGCTCTTCACCGCCTTCATTTTCGCCGTCATCGCCATCCTCGCGGTGATCCTCCTCCGCGACTTTTCGAACACCATCCTCGGCGCCGTCATCGACAAGGGCGAAGGGCTCGCGGACCGCGCCGCGAGCGTCGTGAAGTCCTCGGTCGGCGACCGCATCGCCGTCGAGGATTTCTTCTCCATCGAGGCGAAGAAAAACGAGGGCGCCACCTTCCCCTTCGAGCACCTCTCCTATTTCCGCCGCGATCCCAAGACCGGCGTCCTCGCCGTCCTCGAAAGCACGGAGGCCGCCGAGGTCGGCAAGGCCTACAAGGGCGAGCCCTTCAAGCTCGAGGAGACGGACTACCTCGTCGACCGCGCCGGGGGGACGATCGAGTTCCGAGCCCCCGTCACGCTCTCCTCGGTCTACCTCGGCTACGTGTCGGTCGTCTACGAGAGCGAGGTGATCTTCGAGCCCTATTTCCGGACCCAGGTGAAGGTCTGGATCATCGCCGCCTTCTTCGTGTACGCCTCCATCTTCCTGACCTACCTCATCGGCCGCACCATCGTCTTCCCGATCCTCTTCCTCCGGATGAGCGTCAACTCCATCTCGAGCCGCCTGTCCGGGATGATCAAGGGCGAGTCGCGCGTCTCGGCCGATTACCTCCGATACGAAGACCGCGTCACGACGAAGGACGAGATCAAGAAGCTTTCCCTCGAGATCGGCAACATGGCCACGGTGATCCGCGGCGTCATCCCCTACATCTCCGCCTCCACCCTCATGGCCTCCGAGCGCTCGACGCCGACCACGGAGAGCCGCGACCTCGCCTTCCTCTTCACCGACATCCGCGGCTTCACCACCCTCTGCGAGGGCCGTTCGCCGGAGGAGGTCGTGACCCTCCTCAACCATTATCTCGAAATCCAGTCCGACGCCATCATCGCGAACGGCGGCGACGTGGACAAATTCGTCGGCGACGAGATCATGGCGATGTTCGACGGTCCCGACAAGGAACTCAAGGCCTGCAGGGCCGGCCTCTCGATCCGCCACGCGATGGCGGAGGAGCGGGAGAAGGCGCGCGCCTCCGCCTCGACCGAGATCTCCATCGGCATCGGCATCAATTCGGGGCCCGTCGTCTTCGGTTCCGTCGGCGCCAAGGACCGGATGGACTTCACGAGCATCGGCGACACCGTCAACCTCGCGGCGCGCCTCGAGGGCGCCAACAAGACCTACGGCACGAAGAGCCTCGTCACCGAGGCCGTGGCGGACAAGGTCGGCGGCGAGATCCTCCTCCGAGAGATCGACCTCCTCACCGTGAAGGGCAAGACCAAGCCCGTACGGATCTTCGAGGTCCTCCAGGAACGCTCCCACGCGAATCCGAAACTCGAGCGCCTCAAGGCGGTCTTCGAGATCGGCCTCGCCGCCTACCGCGCCAAGAGCTGGGCCAAGGCGGAAAAGGCCTTCGGCGCCCTCGTGAAGGAATTCAACGACGAGACGAGCGCGATCTTCCTTCGGCGCGTGGAGCTCTTCAAGGCCTCGCCGCCGCCGGCCGACTGGGACGGCGTCTTCGCGATGAAGGTCAAGTGATCCGCGCGCGGCCGATTCGCATTGCGGCGGGTCGGCCCATCTCCTACAGTTGAAGCCGGAGGTGCCCATGACCATCCTCGCCGCCGCCCTTGCCGTACTGTCCCTCGTCCTGTCGCTTGTCGCCCGCGCCCAGCGGGCCAAGGCCCTCGACATGCGTGCCACGGAGACGGGCACCGCGGCCGACCTCGCGGCCCTCGCCTCCGACGTGGCCAAGGAGATCGGCCCCGGTTCCTTCACCCGCGTGGTCGAGCTCAAGGGGACGGCGGAGGCCGCTCCCGGTGCAACGCCCCTCGTCGCCGAGATGAGCGGCGTTCCCTGCGTCTATTACCGCGCCGTCGCGACTCGGGAGTACGAGGAGCGCTACGAGGAGGTGGACAAGGACGGAAACCGCCGTTCCGGCGCGAGGCGAGGCTCCGAGACGGTGTCGTCCAACGAGCGTCGCGCGTCCTTCGCCCTCCGCGACGGGACGGGAGCGGTGGAGGTGGATCTTGAGGGGGCAAGCGTCGAGGCCGAGCGCACGCTTTCCCGCTTCGAGCCCGGGGAGGGGCAGGGCGCCTTTTCCTTCGGCGCCTTCCGCCTCGACCCGGCCTCCCTGGCGCGCGCGGCCGGCGGCCGGCGCACGATCGGCTATCGCTTCGAGGAGTGGGCCATCCCCGTGGGGCGGCGCCTCTACGTCCTCGGCGAGGCCGACGATTCGGGCGGCAGGCTCCGCGTCCGCAAACCCGGATCCAAGGGCGCCCGTTTCATCGTTTCGGTGAAGAGCGAGGAGGAACTCGTGAAGGCCGCCGCCGGCCTTTCCAAGGGGCTCAGTCTCGCCGCGGCCATCCTCGGCGCCGGAGCCCTCGTCCTCGCGGCCCTCCTTGTCCTCGGGATCCTTCCGTAGTCGCTTTTCCCCCGGCCGATCCGGTCAGTCCCGGCCCTTGAGGACGCGGAGGTCCCGGTAGACGGCGCTGGCCGTCTCCAGGGGCCCGGCGCCCCTCCCCGCGACGGAAACCTCCCCCGTGCGTTCGCAGTCGAAGACGACGGCGGCCCCGCCGCCGGGCGCCGCGAGGGGCGAGCCCTCGGGCACTTCCTCGAGCGCGACCGCGGCGGCGAGTCCCGTCCCGTCCGGGGCGCATCGCGTCAGGCGGCCGATGGCGCGGAGGCGGGCGCCCTTCGCCCGCGCCGCCTGAAAGCGCTCCGGAGTCGCGGCGCGCAGGCTCTCCCGCGCCACGTCCTCGAGCTCCAGGCGCCGGCCGAGAGCCGACCGGGCGAGGATGACGAGCTTGGCGGCCGCGTCCCAGCCGTCCAGGTCGGCGGAGGGGTCGGCTTCCGCCATGCCGAGGGCCTGCGCCCGCGCGACGGCCGCCTCGAGGGACAGGCCCTCCTCCATGAGGCTCAAGACCAAGCTCGAGGTGCCGTTGAGGGCCGCTGCCAGGCCGCGGATCGGCGAGCCGAGGGCCAGGGCGCGGCCTGAGTCCAGGATGGGCAGGCCGGCGCCGACCGTCGCGCTGAAGCGGACGCGGGCGGCGAAGGCCTCCCGGCCTCCGGCCGCCGACTCCAGTTCCTCCCAGGCCGCGGCGAAGGGGCCCTTCGCCGCCGACGCGACGCGGGAGCCGAGCGCGAGGGCGCGGGCGATGCGGTCCTTCGCCGCGCCGCCGGTCGCGAGCTCCGTCGGGCCGAGCTCGACATGGATCGCCGGCGGCTTCAATTCGAGCGCGCGGGCGAAGGCCCCGCTCCCGGTTTCAAGGCGCTCCCCCGGGAGCGCTCCCATGGCGGCCAGGCTCGCCCCGCCGGCCTTGCCCTCGGCCAGCGCCGCAAGCCGGCCGGGCGCGAAGCCCGCGGCCGCGGCGAGGCAACCGGAGGAATCGCCGACGAGGATGACGCGGAAGGCGGCGCGCGCCTCGGCGTCCCCGGCCAGGATGCCCAGGAGGGCTTGGCCGACGTGGCCGAGCCCGGCTATCGAAATGTCCGCGACGAGTCGCCCATTCTGCCCTACCATGCTTTCCTCCGTCCGGGCGATTGTAGCTTCGGGATGCGGCCTGGGGAAGGGCCGCGGGTAGGTGCGTCGCGGCGGGGGTGGCGCCGCCGCCGCCGATACGAGGAAGGCCGCGCCGACATGCCGCCGCGGCGCCGTACCGGGGCTGCCGATCGGAAGGAACTAGAAGCGCAGCTCCAGGGAGAATCCGGCCTCGGCGCGCCAGGTTTCGATGCCCGCGGGGAGGGTTCTGGTGGCGGCGGCGGAGAGGCCGAGGACGACGCCCTGCTCGATCTCCGCCTTGCCGACGAGCCCGCCGCTCCAGGTGTCCCTGTCGACGAGCCAGAGTCCCGAGGCGGAGAGGCTCGCGTATTCCGACAGGCCGAGGGAGAGCGCGGCGTAGAGGCTGTGCGCCCCGTAGGGGGCCTCCGCCGCCGGCGCACCGTCGTAGCGGTACTCGGCCGCGGCGACGAGGTCGCCGTAGGAGGCGTCGAAACCGAAGGCGGCGCGATAGGCGGCATCTCCCGAATCGAGGGGGAAGGCCGCCGCGGCCTCGCCGTAGACGGCGGCGAAGGGCAGGTCGAGCTTGGCGTCGCCGCCGGCGATCCAAGTCCCCTCCGCGCCGTCCCAGGCCCCGATTACGGAGCAGTCCGCTGCGCCCGCGACGAATCCGGCCGCCCTGAGCGCATAACGTCCCGACGCGGGATCGCCGGCGGGCGCCGCGATTGCCTCGGCGAGCGCGAGGGGGCCGAGCTCGGCGGTGAGCCTGAGCGCGTCCGTCCCGCGGCGTGACACGGCGAGCGGCGAGTACTCGGCCTCCGCGAAGAGGTCGGCCGGGCTGAAGAGCCTGCCCTTGCCGAAGTTGAGCACCTGCCTGCCCAGGGTCGCCTTGAACCCGCCGCCGCGGAG
>JAEUJG010000012.1 GCA_016794765.1 Spirochaetaceae bacterium
AGCGGAGGACATGGCCGGTGTTGGTGCCAAAGGCCGGAAGTGCGATGCCTCCAGCGGTGTCGTCGTTTGGCGTCGCGGCGGCGGCGGGGATGGCTCCCTGCGCCCAGAGCGGCGAGCCGACAGCGCGCCAGAGGGAGCAGATGTAGCCCGCGGCCATGTTGGCGACGGAGGCCTTGTAGATCGGCACCTTGAGCCCGGCGCAGATGGCGGCGATGAGCTTGTCGCGTGTGTCGAGTGCCATGGCCGCCTCCTAGAGCTTGAAGATCTTGTTGGCGCCTGAGTCCCATGCGACATTGACCGTCTGGCCGGCCGAAGGCGTGAAGGGCAGGCCCGTCGCGGTGTCGATGTAGCAGATGACGCGGGCCGTGGCGTCCGAGCCCGTGTGTTGGAAGAGGACGAGGGCGTTGCAGGCGACGGCGGCGGTTGCGACGAGGCTTGTATCCGCGGCGTCGGCGATGCCGTCCGCGACCGTCTTGGAGCCAAGCGCGGCAGAGCGGCCGTTGTCAACGGCGCCAAGGTCGGAAATGAATTTGTGCGCGGCGCTGAAGGAGTAGGTCGAGCGAACGAGCATGGCGCGGATGTCGCCTGAGTCCCAGTCTATGGAGCCGTCGAGAAAACCCTCGCGGCCTGGATTAAAAAGGGCTGATGCCACGGTCTACTCCTTTCCGCCCATAAGGCGGTTTTCGCGGCTCAGTATCGCCCGCACGTCGTCAACGCGCCGGACGTATTCGACGAGGCCGAGCCAGTAGTCGAGCGGCACGAGGACGCGGCCGTCGTCGGCAAGGTCAATTCCCGTCTCTGGCGGGGGGCTGAGAAGCGGCCACGCTATCGGGGGAGGCTCCGGCGGCGCGGGAGGCGCACTCGCGCAGGACGTCGAGACTAGCGCCAAGGCGAGACTGAGGAGAGCCAGAGCGAAGCGGGGCGAGGTCTTTTTCGAGCGCATGGCGGTCCCTTTCCCGAGCGGCAAGCTCGGCCATGGCGGCGTTGTAGTTGGCCTCGGCGGCGCTCGCTTTGGCTTCGGCGATGCGGGTGCGCTGGCGGGCCGTCTGGAGCGATTGGGCGAGGATGACGACGAGGCCGAAAAGGACGAGGAGCGCGAGAAGGAGGTAGCTCGTCATGCTCGGCCTCCGAGCTTGGCGAGGCTTTCGGCCGCCGTGCCGCCGACGAGGACGGAGACGCCCGCGCCGACAAGCCACGAGCCCGCGGCGATGGCCACGGAGGCGTTCGGCATGGGCTCGGGATTAAAAAGGGCGACGGTGCCCGCCGCGACGAGGAGGAGGCTTCCTGCCGCGACGAGCACCGCGCCCGCGATGCGCTTGGAGCTTTTGACGCCGGGGGATTCTTCGAGGGGGCCGGTGGTCTGGTTTTCGTTCATGCTACCCTCCGCGCTATGCGCTTCGAGACGAGGCGGCCCTCGCGGACGGTGCGGGAGTCGCCGTAGGGGTCGAAGGCGACACGGCCGGAGCCGTCGCCGACGACGAAGTGAGACGCCCCCGCGAGGTCGTAGCGGAGGATTTCAAGCTCGCCGGGTTTGGGTTTGTAGTCGGCCGATTCGTGCGTGACCGCCCATGCGCCGGGGAGGTAGGTTTCGAGGATCGCGCCGCCGTCCAGGATGTAGCAGTCCTCGCGCATGGCTCCCGCTCCGATGGCGCGGCCGTAGGCGTCGAGGAGGTCTATGTGGTCGCCGAGCTCGGTCTCCGCGAGGCGGAGGAGGGAGAGGAAGTAGCATCCCTCCTTGCCGATGGCTTCGGCGATTCGCTGGGGGGCGGTCATCTGGTTTCGCCTCCTACCTTGTCCGCGAGGAGCCCGTCGAAGACCGCGTCAGCCTTGTCGAGGCAGGCGTTGGATTTCTCGGTCGAGCCGTTCGCGCCGAGGTCTTGCAGGGCGAAGTTTTGGTGTCGCGTGGCGGAGGAGACGTGGCGAAGGCCGAGGGTGAGGGCCTTGATCGTCACACCGTAGCCGACCACGTCGCGGCGCATGGCGAAGAGGGTGCGGACTATGACGATGGCGGCTCCGACGACCGCGGCCGAGGCGGTGCCGATTGCGGCTTCGACGAAGTAGGGCATCTAGTAGGCTCCTTCCGGCTCGACGTAGACGTAGCCTTCGATGAAACGCCAGGGCTCGCCGTCAACGGCGGGATTTTGATGGTCTTGCGTCGTGTACTGGAGCGCGATGCGGCGGTCGTAGCGGTAGGCTTCGCGGGTCGGCCACTGTTGCCAGTTGACGCATCGGTCTTCGAACTGCTTTTTCCCGCGCGAGTTGATGACGTACATCGCCCAGGGGTCGGGATCCGGCAGCGGAGCGGGCGGATCGCGGTCGACGTAGAGGGCTTCGCCGGGCTTCATCTCGGCGAGGACGAGGCGGCGCGTCTCGGCGTACTGGGCGCGGGTGACGGTTACGTCGCGGCGGAGACGGTTGAGGGTTGTCTCGATGACGCGGAGGCGGACGGGCGGCGCTTTGTCGATGGCCGGGATCGAGCCGACGTAGATGCGGGCGAAGTCGTCGACGCGGGAGCCGTTGTACTGGTCGCGGATGACTTCGAGGGGGTAGGTCGCGGCAGGGGCTTCGAGGTCGATGGCGCGGGAGTCGATCTTGTACCATGCGGCGTTGACGACCCACGCGTTATCCGTCGGAGCGTCGCGGCCGTCTCGCCCCGCCGGGCCGACGACGGGGGAGCAAGCGACGAAGGCGAAGACGACGGAGAGGAGAAGGAGGAGCTTACGCACGGGGGGCCTCCGGCCAGATGACGGACTCGGGGAAGGTCTTCTGGAGCGTGATGTCGAGGAGGGCTTGGCGGTAGGTCTTCCACTCGGCCGCGTTGGGGAGGTTGCCGGAGGGGCTCTTCGTCCAGTCGCTCGCGGCGAGGAGGCCGTTGCGGGTGGCGCGGATGGCGCTGGCCTTTTCGATGGGCGTCGGCTTGTGGTCCACGATGTCCCAGTCGAAGGGGCGCGCGTCGGCGTAGACGAGCCAGGGGCCGCGGTCGAAGGCTTTCCCGGTGGTTTCGTCGATGTATTGCGGGTTTCGCTCGCGGCAGGCGTAGTCCATGCGCTCGATTCCGCGGGCGAGCTCGTCCTTGCCGGTTTCGCCCCACTGGTTTTTCGCGGTGCGCTTCTCGTCGATTTCTTCGAGGAAGAGGGTCTTTTTTTCGAAAACGTTGTAGATGCCGATGTTCATAATTGCCTCCTTTTATGCGTTTAGGCGCTGGTCCAGGTGGTAGCGAGAAGGGTGCGGACCCAGGTTCCGATGAAGGTGCCGAAGGCGCGCGGGTCGGTGGTTTTGCCGGTGCGGAGGGTGTTGGTGCCGTCGGAGACGGGGGCTTGAGCCCACTGAGTCGAGACGGCGATATTACCCTGGGCCGCGATGTTGGTTTTATTGCCGCCTGCCGTACTAATGTTTCCGGCGTCGCTCGATCCGTGATAGTGCGACTCGAAACGGTCCATCACGCGCTTGTTGAGGCTGTACTGCCCATCGTCGTCGCCAGCCGCGGCGGGGACGAAGCCGGAGAGGCGGGGCAGGCGGAATTTGGTCGGCTGGCCGGCGATGCGGAAGGGGTTGATCGTGAGGGTGTACGAGCCGTCGGCGGGAGGGTTGGCGATGGTGATCTGGGAAGCGCCGATGTTGGTGGCGCTGACGAAGTAGTCGGAGCCGTTCGAGAGGGACACGGCCTGCTTCGTGGCGGCGGTGGTGAGGTCGGCGACGAAGGCGGCGGCCTGACCGTTG
>JAEUJG010000061.1 GCA_016794765.1 Spirochaetaceae bacterium
CCCGACGCCCTCTCCCGCGCGTACTACTTCACGGAGGTCCTTGCCTCGGGGGTCTTGGCCTACGCCGCGCCGCGCTTTTTCCTCGAGTTCGCCGACCTCCCCTTCCGGGGCGGGCCGAGGCGGGCGGCCATCGGCCTCGCGGCGGCGACGCTCGCTTCCTCGCCGCTTGCCTTGGTGGAGGGCGGCGCGCCTTTCCTCCGCTTTATCCCGCCGAGCTTCGGCCTGCTCTCTTTCCTGGGGCTAATGCTTTACAGCCAATATCGCCTGGTCCGCGCCTACAAGGGCGTGGAAGATCGTTTGGGCCGGATCGGCATCCCCGCCATCCTCGCCTACAACGTCTTTTGCCTGGCGGCCGGCACGATCGACGCGGGGCTCTCCGCCTCCCAGCTCGCGGCCGGGATCTGGCCCTACGGTGCCCTCTTGCGGCCCGCCACCTACCTGGCCTGGTATCTACTGTCCCTGGCCTGGGCGGCGCGCTACGAGGCTTCGGGCGCCCTCGCCGCGGGATCGGCCGGCCTGACCGACCGCGAGCGCGCCCTGGCCCTCGGCCTAACCGGACGCGAATTCGAGCTCGCTTCCCTCCTTGCGACGGGAGCGGCGAACAAGGAGATCGCGGCCGCCCTCGGCCTCTCCGCCAACACGGTCAGGAACCACGTGCACAACATGTTCGAAAAGACCGGCGCCAGGAACCGCGTCGAGCTCGTGCGCCTCTTGTCGGGAGACGCCGTCGTCGGCCGCGGTTGAAGCGGGCGGTCGACCGAGCCTGTTCCAGTCGCTCCTTCGATCCCGTCCGCCGCGCCGAATCCGATCGGGTTTCCTCTGGACGGATCCGGGAAATACCCGTAGGCTGTACCCGCCCCGGCGCGGAGCGCCGGGAGCCCCCGCTCGGGAGACTCCCATGGCCATGTCGCGCCGCGTCCTTTTCAGCCTAGGCGACCTGACGGCAAGCGTTCCGACGACCGTCATCAATTTCTTCCAGCTTTGGTTCCTTACCGATGTCGCCAGGCTGCCGCCCGCGGCCGTGGCCTGGTCTCTCGGCGCGGCCAAGCTTTGGGACGCCGTCAACGATCCCCTCATCGGCCTCGTCACCGACCGACTGCGCGGTCCTTGGGGGCGCCGCAGGGGGCCTATCCTCGTCGCCGCGCCCCTCCTGGGGCTTTCCTTCGCTTTGCTCTGGGTCGTTCCGCCCCTCTCGGGCTTCCCGCTCGCCTTCTACTACGCGGCGGCCTTCATCCTCTTCGACACCGCCTACACCCTGTTCTACGTCTCCTACAACGCGCTGACGCCGGAGCTGGCGAAGGACTATGACGAGAGGAGCTCCCTCAACGGGATCCGCATGGCCTTTTCCATCGGCGGCACGATCTGCGCCGTCGTCCTCCTCACGGTCCTCGGTTGGGTCATGCCCGATCCGCGGCTCCGTTTCGGCCTCGCGGGCATCATGTTGGGGCTCGCCTCGATAGCGCCCGCCCTGGCCGTTTTTCGCGCGACCCGGGGACTCGACGAGGCCGCGGAGGACGAGGGAGAGACGCCGACCATGCGGGAGGACTTGAGGGCGGTCCTCTCCAACAAGCCCTTCCTCAAGGTTTCGCTCCTCAACTTCCTCACCTGGACCTCGGCGACCCTTATCTCCTCGATCCTCGTCTACTTCGCGGCCTATTGCCTGCGCGTGCCCGACCAGGCCAATTACCTCGTCCTCGCGGCCCAGGTTTCGGCGATCGCCTTCATCCCCCTCGTGGTCGCGATCTCCAAGCGTTGGGACAAGCGTCGGGCTCTATTGGTCGGATGCGCGACCTGGATCTTCGTCCAGGCGGGCATCGCCTTCCTCCGGCCGGGTCTGGTCTGGCCGGCCTATCTTCTCGCGGGACTCATGGGCTTCGGCATAGCGACGGCCTATGTCGTCCCCTGGGCGATGTTGCCCGACGCCATCGAGGCCGAGCGGGCGGGCAGCGGGCGGCGGCGGGAGGGCGCGCACTATGCCTTCGCCGTCTTCTTCCAGAAACTCGGCACGGCGGCGGCGGTCTGGCTGGTCGGGCAGGCCTTGGCGCGCACGGGCTACGTGACGCCGAGCCAGGCGCTGCCCTTTCCCGAGCAACCCGCCGGCGCCGTGCTCGCGCTCCGCTTCGCGATCGGCGCGGCTCCGGGACTGCTCCTCCTCGGCGCGCTCGCGGTCTCCGCCGGCTATGGGGTAGGACGGGAGGAACAGCGGGCGGCGAGCCTCGCGATCGCCGCCGGGTCCGAGGGCTAGAGCCCGGATTTCTCAGCAACCGCGCGGGGAGGCGCGTTGTTGCCGCCCGCCCAAGCGGGCGAGCGGCCGCCGCCCGAATCGGGCCGTCCTCCTCTTCACTCGGCATCTCCGGTCCCGGCCCGCGCCGCGGCCGGAGCCGGCGGGAAACGTCCGGCCAGGGCTTCGATGGCGGACCGGGCGGTGGCGTTGGCCGCCCGGCGAGTTTCCGGGGCGGGCAGGGGCTCGGCTCGGTGGACATGGGCCTCAAGACCCCGGAGGCCGAGAATTCGCCAAAAATGCACAAGGAAGGGCGTCCAGTCCACCCAATGGACCGAGCGCTCCGGCGAGGGCTGGGGCGGGGGTACGCGGTAGGCGAGGAGGCAGCAGGCGAGCGGCGCGCGCGCCCGCGCCGCGGCCTCGAAGAGGGCCGGGTGGAAGGGTTTGAGAGCGCCGCCGAAGCCCGTCGTGCCTTCGGGGAAAAAGAGGGCGTCCTCGCCGGAGCGGAGCGTGCGCTCCACGCCGTCGACAACCGCCGGCAGGCAGGAGATCGAGGAACGGGCGATGATGATTCCCCCGATCGAGCGGACGAAAGCGCCGAAACCGGGCAGGGTGCGCTCGAGAGCCACGGGCGCCGGGGCGGAGACGGCGAGCAGAACGACGGCGTCCAGCCAGGAGAGGTGGTTCGCGACCACGAGGGCCCGTCCGGCCCGCGACGGCCCCTCGACGACGAGGCGAATTCCCATAAGGCGGAGGAGGTCCCGCGCCGCCTTGAAGCGGTAGGCCCGCGCCAGCCGGGCGCGGGATCCGGCCGGGGTGATAAGCCGGCGCGCCGCATAGACGGCGTAGCCGGCGGTAAACCACGCGGCGAGGGGGAAGAGCCTCCCGAGCGCCCGGAGATCGGCCGCGGCCTCGAAGCCGCGGCGCCCCCGCCGCCCGGCCTCTTCGGGCCAGGGCGGACCGAAGCGCCGGCGCTCGTCCGATTCGGGGATGCGGTGCGGATCGTGCATGGGCCCGATGGTAGCACGCGGGCCCGCCTCGCGTCGCCGCGGGCCGGCCGGGGCTTCACCGCCACCGGGGTCCTCGACGGGCGCGCGCGTTCCCGCGCGGAGCCGGTTCACTTCGCGATCACGTAGACCACCCCGTTCCAGGCGTTCTTGAACTGCTTGGCGAGGTACTCGCGCGGGACGCCCTCCGGGCCTTCGGCGGCGGGATCGTTGACGAGGACGTACCAGTCCTCGCCCCGCTTGGCCATGCCGCGGACGACGAGGAGGTGGCCGGGCGTCGCGGGGATGGCGGCGTTGGCGAGCTCGCCCTTCTTGTAGCTGACGCTCGCGACGACCGGGAAGCCCAGCTTGAGCTGCTCCGCGAGTTCGGCCAGGCTCGAGTACCAATCGACGCGGGCGCGGTGGCCGAGCGAGGAGGCGAGGGAGGTGTTGAAGCTCCAGTTGCCGAAGATGCCCGCGCCGGCGTCGTAGGCGGCTTCGGCGACCTTCGCCGTCGGAAGCTCCGTTCCCAGGGCGGCCAGGACCATCGACAGCGAGGTCGGGCCGCAGATCCTCGACGCGATCCCGGGATCTTCGACCATCTGGGAACGGGCGGGCACGGCGAGGCTGGTCTCCGGATAGGCCGGCGGCGAGGGTTCGGGAAGGGCCGCGGCGAAACGGTCGCGCGCCGCCCACGAAAGGGAACGGACCGAGGGCGCGGCGCCCTCCGGTCCCGCGGCCAGGTCGAGGCGGATTCCGACGGCATCCGCCGCGCCGTAGAGGAGGAGGGTGTCGATCTCGACGCGGCCAAGCGCGTCGGAGGACTTTTCGGCGCTGCCCGGGCGCCCGCTCCAGCGGCCGAAGGCGTACCAGTCCGACCAGGCGCCCTTGACGCGGACCCGGACGAAGACCTCGACCGAGGAGCCCCCCGGGGCGGCGATGTCCCAGGACGGCACGAGCCAGTCGAAGGACGGCATCGCATAACGCGGTGAAAGGAAGCTGCCGGCGGACGCGCCGGCGGCGAGGGTCAGGGCGCCGCCCGAGACCGCGACGCCCTCGCCGGTCCAACCGGCGGGGGGCTCCGAAAAATCGAGGATCCGGGCCCGGACGCTCAGCCGTTTCGCCTCGGCGAGGGCTTCGCGGGCGCCGGGCGGGGCCGCCGGAGGGCCCGCGGGCGCCGTGGCGCAGCCCGCGGCCGCCGACAGGGCCAGGCCGAGCCCGAGGCCGAGGGCGGGGGTTCTCCGGGGGAAGGGGTGTTCACGCATGGCGGGCGCTCCTTTGACGCGATGGGCGATCCCGAGTATAGCGCCCCTTGCGCCGCGGCGAAAGCGGAACCCGCCGGCGGCAAAAAAAAACGCGCGCCGGCCCGAAGGCGGCGCGCGCGGATCCGCTGGGGAACCCCGCGGCGGCGACTAGAACAGCTTGCCGAGCCCGGTGGCCTGGAGCTCGTCGTAGCTCGGGAGGCCCGAAAAGAGGATGGCCCGGTCGGGCTTCTCCTCGGTGTAGGCGGAGAAGATGGCGGCGAGGCCGGCGAGGTGCCGTCCGACGCGCGCCTCGACGGGCGAGCCCTTTTCGTCGAAGGGGACGAAGAGCCGCCCGAGGGCCTTGGCCTTGAGGTAGAGCGGATCCCGGCCCTTCAGGATCAGGGCTTCGTCCGTCACGCCGCGGAGCCGTCCCTGCGAGGGATTGGCCGTCTCCATGAGGAGGGCGAAGGTGTCCGTGGCGTCGCCGAGCTCGCGGTGCGAGAGGCCGCGGAGCTTCTGCGGCGAGGGCTCGAGGCCGATCGTGATGCCGTCGAACTCGAGGTTGAGGACCGCGATGGAGGCGACCTTCATCGCGCGCTCGTGGGCGACGATCGCGTTGATGACCGGGTACTCGGGCGAGGCTTCGTGGAGGTCGACGGAGACGTCGACCTTTTCGGCCTTGATGAGGCTCGTGATCGCGAAGGCGACCTTTTCGGTGAAGGTGCCGTCGGGCCGGCCGGGATAGGCGCGGTTCAGGTTTCGCGTCTCGGAGCCGGAGAGCTTCTGGCCGGAGGAGGCGTGGATGTAGATGTCCGGGTCGGGCCACTGGTCCGCCGGGCTCGTCGCCCGGGAACCGAAGCGGAACGTGCGCGCGCCCGAGGCGCCCTCGATCGTGAAACGCCGGGGCTCGCCCTCCATGTAGTCCGTGTGGGTGAAGGCGGAGGCGTTGGCGAAGGGGATCACGAAGAGCTTGCCCGCCTCGGGCCTGGCGTTCTCCACGAGGACGATGGCGGTCAGGAAGCCCGCGGGCTCGTTGGCGTGGGTGCCGCCGAGGACGAGGGCCGAGCCGCCCGGCTTGCCGGAATCGAGGACGTAGACCTCGGTGTCGCCGCGGCCGCCCTTGATGCCGGGGAACCAGTCCGAGAGCATCCTCACCTCGGTGACGCCGGGCCCCTTCCGGACGAAGTCATGCTTGCGCATCGCGAGGTCGGAGGGCGCGACGAGGACGAGGACGAGGACGACGAGGGCGAGAAGGCCTGCGGAGAGGGGAAGGCCGGGGAGTTTCTTCTGGTCGGTTTCCATGGTCCCGTCTCCTTAGGCGATCATGAGGGCCCGCAGCACGAGCGGGACGAGCACGAGGGCGGCGTTGATCTTCAGCTTGGCGCTCTTCTGCGTGAAGAGCTCGACCGCGACGAGGACGAGGGCGAGCGCGACGATCAATCGGTAGATGATGGTTATCACGGCTAGACTCCGAGGAATTTCGCGATGGGGTTGGCCCATACGAGCATGGCCACGCCGACGAGCACGGCCACGACGGCCGGCGCGAGGGCGAGCTTGATGATGCGCCCGTACTTGGGCTCGCCGATCAGCTGCGCCGCGACGACGGGCGTGAGGGCGACGGGGGGCATGTAGCTGCCCATCGCGCCGATGAGGGAAAGGGCCGAAAGGACCACGATCTGGTTCTGGCCGAGGAGGGCGAGGGCGAAAGGCACGCCGAGGACGCTCGCGCCGCCGTAGACCGAGATGCCGCCGAAGAGGGGCAGGATCAGGGCGATGCCGAGGAGCATGAAGGCGGGCGGGATGGAGAGGGCGCCGATGACGATGGTGCCGCGGATGCCCGTGAGGGTCATCATCTCGATGAGCATGCCGACGCCGAAGAGGATGCCGACGACGGGGAGGATCTCGCGGACGCCGTCCCGCGCGGCCTTGGCCACGTTGAAGCGCTTGCCGACGGCGAGTCCGACGGCGGCGGAGATCAGGAAGGTGAGGGGCAGGCGTGGATCGGGGAACCACTTGGGGAAGGCCTTGGGGCCGACCATCAGGATCACGCAGGTGAGGAGGGGCAGGTAGATGGACAGCTTGCCCGCCCGGGGCTCGGCCTTCTTCTCATCGATGACGCGCGCCAGGGCCTTGCGGTCCACGTGGCGTAGGCCGAGGAAGAGGGTCGTGAGGATGGCCATCGGGAAGGTGACGAGGGCGAGGAGCCCGTCGAAGCCGATGTAGGGGAGGTCGATGCCGCCGCCGATGATCATCACCGGGATGTTGACGGGCGGGGCGATCATGCCATAGACGGCGGCGCTCGAGATGACGGCGCCGACGACGGGGAGGGGCATGCCCATGGCGAGCAGGATGGGGGAGACCAGGGTGCCCGTGCCGAGCACGGAGGCCGTGCAGGAACCGGTGATCATGCCGGGGAACATGATGACGACCGTGAGGGCGACGAGCAGGACGAGGGGCGACTTTCCGAAGCGGATGGTGATGCCCCGCGTGAGGTCGCCGAGGAGGCCGTTGCCCTCGATCACCTTGAGGAAGATCATCGCGGTGACGAGGACGAGGCCGGTGTCGAGATAGCCGAACATGCCCTCGACGAGCTGGTCCAGGGGCAGGCCGCGGCCCGCGAGGAGGGGCAGGGCCATCGCCGTGGCGACGAGGCTCAAGGAGACCGGCAGCTTGGCGAAGAGCACCAGGGCCACGAAGGCCGCGATCATGAAGAGAAGGAGAAGGACTTGCGTCGTCATGTTCCTCGCGCTCCGTTACTTGAAGGCCTTGGCGAGGGGGTCGCCGGCCTTGGTGATCTTCTCCACCGAGTCGAGGGGGATCTTGGCGGCGGCGCAGAGCTTCGTGAAGAGGCCGTCGTTGTTGCCCTCGGCCACGACGATGACGTAGTCGCAGGCGGGAACCGCGGCCTGCACGAAGCGGTCGGAAAGCTCGCCGCGGCGGGCTTCGCCGCCGATATGGAGGCCGATCACCTTGACGCCGAGCTTCTTGGCTTCGGCGAAGAGGAGCTTGGCGCGCTCGAGTTCGGCCTCGGGGGAGATGCCCGCGGCGCCGAGGCCCTTGGAGGAGCCGCCGATCGCGACGACGATGGTCTTGGCGCCCGTGGCGGCCAGGCCGCCGGCCTTGACCTGGATGTCGTACTTGTACTCGATCTTGGAACGGTCGAGGAGGACCTTCAGCATCTCCACGTCGGCGCTCTGGCCGACGGAGGTGAGGAGGACGGGCTTCTGCGCGATCGGCGCCGCGAGCTTGTAGGGCTGGGCGCAGAGGGCGGCGGGAATCGCCAGGACGAGGGCGAGGAGGAGGGGAAGCTTGCGGGACTGCTGCATTGTTGCACCTTTGGTCGAGAATGGGATGGGGCTGCAAGCGCCAGAATAACGCCGCCCGGCGCGGGAGGCCAAGCGCCCCGCGGCCGGGCGGCGGGCTCCCGGGGAATCCCGGGAGCGGCCGGAGCTTAGTACGCGGCCGCCTGGCCGTCGCGGCGGGGATCGGCGCCGCCGTAGAGGATCTTGGCCTTCTTGTCGAAGAGGACGGCGTGGACGCCGCCGAAATAGGCGTCCCAGTCGCCGCGGACCGTGATCTTGTGGCCCATCTTCTCAAGGGCGTTCTTCGTGTTGATGGAGACGCGGCCCTCGAGGTTGAGGTCGCCGGAAGCCATGCGGAAGACGCGCGGGGCCATGATCGCCTGCTGGATGGGCATCTTGTGGTCGACGACGTTGGAGATGACCTGGGCGACTGCGGCGATGATGCGCGTGGCGCCGGGGGAGCCGATGGTCATGAAGGGCTTGCCCTCCGGATCGAGCACGAGGGTCGGGCTCATCGAGGAGAGGGGGCGCTTGCCGGGTTCGATGGAGTTGGTGGAGCCCGGCTTCGGCACGAAGTCGTCCATGTGGTTGTTCATGATGAAGCCGGTGCCGGGGACGAGGACGCCGGAGCCGAAGAAGTAGTTGATCGACTTCGTGATCGCGACCATGTTGCCGTCCTTGTCCATGACGGAAAGGTGGGTCGTGGAGCCGGACTCGTACTTGGAGGGATCGCCGGCCTCGACGGTCGCCATCGGCGCGTTCGGGTCGATCTTGGCGGCGAGCTCCTTGGCGTAGGCCTTGCTCGTGAGCCCGGCCAGGGGCACCTTCACGAAGTCGGCGTCGGCCATGTACTTGGCGCGGTCGGCGAAGGCGAGCTTCAGGGCTTCGCTCCAGGCGTGGACCGTGGCGGGCGTGCCGTCGCCCATCTTGGCGATGTCGAAGTTCTCGAGGATGTTGAGGATCTCGATGACGTGGGTGCCGCCGGAGGAGGCGGGGGGCGTCGAGATGATGGTGTAGCCGCGGTAGCTGCCGGTCACCGGCTTGCGGATCTTCACCTGGTAGTTCGCGAGGTCGGCCTCGGTGATGATGCCGCCGGACTCCTTCACGGCCTCGACGATCTTCCTGGCGATCTCGCCCTTGTAGATGGCGTCCTTGCCGTTCTTGGCGACGAGCTCGAGGGTCTTGGCGAGGTCGGGGTTCTTGATGGTCTCGCCGATCTCGTAGGGGAGTCCGTCCTTGGTGTAGACGGCCGCGCAGGCGGGGAACTTGTTGATCTTGGCGAGCTCGGACTGGATGATGGAGTTGAGGTTCACCGTGACGGGGATGCCCTTCTTGGCCCAGTCGATGGCGGGCTGGAGGATCTGCGCGCGGCTGAGCTTCTTGGAGCCGTAGTTTTCGAGGGCGTAGAGGAGGCCGGCCGTCTCTCCGGGGACGCCGGAGGCGAGGCCGCCGACGACGGTGGCGTTGCCGACGACCTTGCCGTCTTCCCCGAACTTGTACATGTCGGCGGCGGCGGCCGCGGGAGCGGACTCGCGGAAGTCGACGATCACCGCTTCCTTCATGTTCGCGAGCTTGATGGCCATGAAGCCGCCGCCGCCGATGCCGGAGGCGTTGGGCTCGAGGACGCCGAGGGCGAAGGCCGTGGCGATGGCCGCGTCGACGGCGTTGCCGCCCTTCTTGAGGATGTCGACGCCCACCTGCGAAGCCTCGGGCTTGGCGGCGGCGACGACGCCGACGCTGCCCTGGGCGGCGCGGCCGTGGAGATTGACGGGAGTCTGGGCGAAGGCGAGCGCCGACAGGCAGAGCAGGGCGAACGCCGCGATTGAGAGTCTTTTCATCGAAGCCTCCATGAGTACGATTTCAACTATAAAAATTACATGATGTAAATAAACTGTCAATCGCATATACATGCGAAGCAAGGCGCCTATCTGGAATAATTATTGAATATCACCACTGGGCGGGGGCGGTTGCCACGGTATGGATCATCGCTGTTTTTGCGCGACGTTGTTGTCGGCAATGGGCCGGAAGGGGCCTCTCGAGGCCCCGCATTGCGCCCCCGGCCGGATGGGGCAATACTGGGGCAAGGAGGCTTCCATGCCCTCGATGACCGAGATCTACGAGCGCCACTCCGCCCGCTACGACGAGCTCGTCGACCGGGAGGACGCGGCCGGAAGCATCGCCGCCCGGCTCGCGGCCGAGCCAGGCTTCGACGGGGGCGTGGTCTGCGAGGCCGGCGCGGGCACCGGGCGCCTGACGCGGCTCTACCTCGGGCGGACCCGGCGCGCCTACGTCTTCGACCGGTCCGGGCACATGCTCGAGGCCCTGGCCGCCAAGCTGCCGGAAGCGGCGGGCGGCAATCGGCTTCGCATAACGCGCGCGGAGCATCTCGAGGTGGCGCCTCCCGAGCCCGCCGCGGTCTTCCTGGAGGGCTGGAGTTTCGGCCACTTCGCGATGGAGCGGCCGGAGGAGCCCGCGGAGGCCGCCGGACTCCTGGACGCCGTCGTGCGGCGCGCCTTGGCCCCGGGGGGCCGCGCCCTCCTCTTCGAGACCCTCGGCACCGGCGTCGAGGAGCCGGCCGCGCCGCATCCCCGCCTCGCGGCGTTTTACCGCGCCCTCGAGGCCCTCGGCTACCGCCGCGAAGTCCTGCGCACCGATTACCTCTTCCCCGACCCGGGCGAGGCCGCGCGCGTCTGCGGCTTTTTCTTCGGCGAAGCCTTCGGCCGGGCGGTCCTGGCCGCGGGCTCGGCCCGGGTCCGCGAATTCACCGGGCTCTGGGCCCGGTGAGCGGGCTTCAGCGCGCCTCCGGCTTCCTGAAAGTTTTCCTGATCAACGCGGCGAAGCTCGTCAGCGTCGGTCCGGTCGGACTGGGGGCGAAGAGCTCGTTGAGCACGTCGCGGCGTTCCTTCTCGAGCCAGGCGCCCAGGGCGCGGCCGGCCTCGCTGTCGTTGGCCCGGCCGTGGACGATGCGGACCAGGGCCAGCATCTCCGCGGAGTTCAGCATCGAGGAGCCCTCGCGGTCCGAAACGTAGTAGCTCGAGCCGCTGGCGGAACGCTCGATCGCGAGGACCGCCCGTTCCGTCGGCCCCGCGCCGGCATCCCGGGCCGCCGCCCGGTCGCGGCGCTCCTCGCGCGCCTTCTCCAAACGTTCGACTTCCATGTTGTGCAGGTGGACCCGCGCCTGCTCGATGAGGAACTCCAGGCCCTCGGCGTCGAGCCCGGGAAGCAGGCCGCGGAGCTCCTTGAGGAGGGCGGCTTTTTCTTCGGCGGCCGCGGCTTCCGCCCCGCGCCGGGCCTTCGCGGCCCTGGCCTTGGTTGGCGATTTTGCGGCGGACTTGGCGGCGGGCTTCGCGGCGGCGGACTTGGCGGCGGCGGGTTTGGCGGCCGGCTTGTTGGCGGTCGCCTTGGCTTTTTTCGCCGGGGCCGGAAGCGCCTTGGCCGCGGCCGCCTTGGCCGGCGCGGCCCTGGCCCTGACCGGCTCCGCTGCCGCGGCTTTCGGCCGGGCCGCCTTCACGGGCGTTTCGGCGGGCGGCGGCAAGGCGCGGGCCGGATCGGTCCGCCGCCGCGCCTGCGCGAATTCGCGTTCGACCGCGTCGGTCAGGTTGTCCATGAAGACCTTGTCGGCCTTCGTCCTGCGCGTCGCCATTGCATCCTCCTCGCCGCCCCGGCCCGCGGCCGCGGTCGACGATCAAAGTATAGCGCCTATCGCGCGGAATTTTCCCGTCCGGACGCCGACACCGGCGAAGTCGCCGATCGGTACCGCCCCGGCCGGTCCCGCTCCCGGGTCAGGCGACCGGCCTTCCGAGATAGGAAGAGAAGTCGAGGGGCGTCGGATGGTATTCGCGCTCCATGAGGGGACTCGAGATGAGGAAGTCGGCGCTGGAGCGGTTGCAGGCCATGGGCGTGTCGTAGAGGACCGCGATGCGGAGGAGGGCCTTAACGTCGACGTCGTGGGGCTGGGGCGACATGGGGTCCCAAAAGAACACGACGGCGTCGACGGCGCCTTCCGCTATCAGGGCGCCGAGCTGCTGGTCTCCGCCCAGGGGGCCGGACTTGAGCTTGCGGACGGAAAGGCCGGCCGGCAGGGCTCCGCCGTTCTTGGCGGCGATGGCCTCCTCCACGAGGCGGCCCGTCGTGCCCGTGCAGACGAGGCGGTGGCGGGCGAGGGTCTTCCAGTTGTACTCGACCCACTCGATGAGGGCGCGCTTGCGGTTGTCGTGGGCCACGAGGGCGATGGTCTTGGTCTTGTCCATGCCGCCATAGTCGCCCGCGCGCCGCCGGTGATGCAAGGGCTCCGGTCGGGAGGCGCCGACCCGGCCATCCCCCCCGGCCGGGGAAAGGGCTTTCCCCCTCTTGCGCCGGCTTCGGAAGCGAACGACGATTAAGACCTGTCGGGAGTAAGTCCATGCAACTCGATATGCGGACGCTCGTCGTCGCGCAAGTATTGGTGTTTACCCTTCTCTGCCTGGTCTCCTTTTTGGCGTGGCGCGCCGAAAAGGGCATCATCAAGGGTGCGGGTTTTTGGTTCGTCGGCTTCGTGGCGATCGCGATCGGCACGGGCGGGATAGCCTTTCGCGGAATCCTCCCGGGCTTCGTCACGATCGTCGCCGCGAACGCCGTGGCCATGGGCGGCATAATTTTCCAGGCCATCGGCGTCTACAAGCTGCGCGGGAGAAGGCTCCCCATCTTCGCGGCGGCCCTGCTCTGGTTCTTGGCCGCGGGCGGCTTCATGGTGTTCGGTTGGCTCCGGCCGAGCCTCCTGCCGCGCGCCATGATCCTTTCGGCGGTGATAGCCCTGTCCTGCGGCGCCGCCGCCGTCCTGCTCCTGGGCGAGCGGGATCCCCATCTCCGGCAAGCCTCGCTCCAGGCGGCGGCCGCTTTCGGCGTTTTTTCCTTCGTCTACGCGCTCCGCTTGGCCTTGCTTCCCTCCATCATGTCGGGCCAGGACTGGTTCTCCTCGAGCGTCTGGGATCCCGTCTTCAGCCTCCTCACGATCGTCCTCGTGGCGGGCTTGGCCTTCGCCCAGCAGCAGCTCATCGCCGCCCATTACGCCGCGCGGCTCGCGGCGGCGGCCGAGGAGCGCGGCCTCCTCCTGCGCGAGATGAGCCACCGCGTCAAGAACAACCTGGCGCTCGTGGAAAGCCTCATTTCCCTTGAAGCGGGCCGCGTCCAGGATCCCTTCTTCGGCGGCGTGCTCCGCAACCTCGGTTCGCGCGTCCGCTCCATCGGCCTCGTCCACGAGCGGCTCTACCGCGTCGATACGGGCGGCCGCGTGAAGATGGACGAGTACCTGGCCCTCGTCGCGGCGGGCTTCCGGGGCGCGGCGCCCCGCGTCGAGCTCAGGACCGTCTTCGAGCCCCTCCATCTCGAGGCGGAGCGGGCGGTCCCCGTCGGTCTCCTCCTGAACGAGCTTTTGGCCAACGCCTTCAAGCACGCCTTCCCGAAGGAGCTGGGCGAGAGGGGCGGCAGGATCGACGCCTCACTCCGGTCCGCGGAGGGGATGGTCCTGCTCTCCGTGAGGGACGACGGCACGGGTTTCCCCGCGGAGCCGGGCGCCGGCCTCGGGAGCCTCATCGTGGAATCCCTCGCCATGCAGCTCGGCGGCGAGCTCACCCGCCGCAACGAGGGCGGGGGCGTCGTCGAGCTGTCCTTCCCCCTGAAACCTTAGCTGTCATTCGAAATGCGGCGCGCCTTCGATCTCGAGGAGCCGCCGCTTGCGCCACAGTCCGCCGCCGTAGCCGCCGAGACCCCCGTCCGAGCCTATGACGCGGTGGCAGGGCACGAGGATGGCGACGCGGTTCATGCCGTTGGCGCGCGCCACGGCCCGGACAGCCGCCGGATCGCCCACCGCGCGCGCGAGTTCAGCGTAGGAGCGCGTCTCTCCCGGCGGGATTTGGCGCAGGGCCGCCCAGACCCTTTCCTGGAAGGGCGTGCCCGGCGCGAAGACGGGCACCCCGAAAGAGCTTCGCTCCCCCGCGAAATACCCGGCGAGCTCCGCGCGGAGCCTCTCGAGGTGGGGATGGGCGCCCGGAAGGGCTGGAAGGCCGATCCGCGCGGAGAGGATCCTGGCCTGGGCCTCGAGCATGCGGCGGTCCGAGAATTCGAGGAGGCAGACGCCGCGGTCGGTCGCGGCGGCCACGAGGGGTCCGAGGGGCGTGTCGATCCAGGCGAGGCGGATGAAGTCGGCGAGTCCGGCGGAACCCGCCGCCGCCGCTCCGGGCGGTGCGCCGAAGAGCCGGGAGAAGGCTTCCCGGAAACCCGAATGCGAATCGTAGCCCGCGTCGAAGACGGCGTCGTCGATGGAGCCGCCGACCTTGATGGCCTCGAAGGCGGCCGCCAGGCGGCGCGCGCGCTGGTAGGCCTGGAAGCTGAGGCCGAAGCGGGCCTGGAAGCGCCGCCTGACCGCGGCCGGATCCAGGCCTTCGGCCCGCAGGTCGGCGTCACGGATCCTGAGGCGGGGATCGGCCTCGACGCGGGCGACGAGGGTCGCGACCCAGGGCGGGTCGGCCGCGGCTTGCAGGGGGGCGCAGCGCTTGCAGGGCCTGAAGCCGGCGAACAGGGCTTCCGCCGCCGTGGCGTAGAAGCGCAGGTTTTCCGGAAGGGGCTTGCGCGCGGGGCAGGACGGACGGCAGAAGATGCCGGTCGTGGAAACCGCGGCGTAGAAAACGCCGTCGTAGGCGGCGTCGCGCCCGCGGAAGGCGCGATCCATTTCTTCGAAGGGTGGCAGCTCGGGCATGATCGCCTCCGTACCCACTCTACTTCCCCGCGGCCGCGCGCCGCCACCGAAAAAGCGTCATCGAATTCGGCAGCCATCGAGGACCGCCGCGAATTCGGCGAGGATCATCGCCGTCGCGCCCCAGACCTTGCGTTCGCCGAGGCGGAAGAAGGGCACCTCGTGGGGCCGACCAAGGAAGGGACGCTCCTCGCGACCGCGGGCGCCCGGGTCGAGGAGGAGGCCGAGGGGCGCGGTGACGAGGGCGGCGACTTCCCGCGGCTCGGGATCAAAGGCGGGGGGCGACGGCAGCCAGCCGACGAAGGGCGCTATCGCGTAGCCGCTCGGCGGCACCCGGAGCGGCGTGAGCGCTCCCAGGACCTCGATGGCCGCGGCTACAGCCGGGGAGAGGCCGAGCTCCTCCCTCGTCTCGCGCAAGGCCGCCGCGCGGGCGACCTCTCCCGGCTCGAGCCCGCCGCCCGGCAAGGCCATCTCTCCCCGGTGGCGGCCGACGGAAGAACCGCGCTCGATGAGGGGGAAGCGGAGGCCGTCGGCCTCGGGATAGAGGAGGATGAGGACGGCGGCGGGACGCCAGCCCTCGCCCTCGGGTGGCCGGTCGGGCAGGTCGCGCCGGAAGCCCGGAAGCATGGCCTCCTGGGCGGCCTGGCCGGGAAGGGGCGAGCCCAGCGCCCGCCTGAGCCGGTCCTGGAATGCGGCGCGATCGCCGGGAAACGCGGGCGCGCCGGGGGCGGCCGCAGGTTCGGTGTCCACGCCAAGGATCATAGGCGGGCGGCGGGGAAAGGACAACGGGCCGGGCGCCACCGGGAGTCCGGGGCCGCGGTTCCGCCCTTGCCCCGAACGGCGCCTCTCCGCTAGGCTCTCGGTATGAACAACGACTATCGCACTCCGGGGCGGTCCCGCTCGGGCGCCCGCATCGTCTCCTATGTCCGCGCCCTGGGCTGGGGCATCGCGATCGCCCTCGTCCTCCTCGGCCTCCTGGCCCTGGTGCAGGCCTACTTCCACCCCTTCGACTTCGTGCTCAAGGAGGCCGACGAGAGCCTGGCGATGGTCGACACCGCCCTATCCTCCAACACGGTGGCCGGCGTCTCCATCGGAACCCTGGCCCTCGTGGCACTGGTCGCCGCGGTGCCCCTCTTCAAGAAGAACGTCCACCGCCGCCAGTACTTCGTGTCCTTCTGGCGCGGCCTCTTGTCCTCCGCGATCTTCCTGGCGACGGACAAGCTCTACCGCTTCGTCCAGAACCTCGGGCTCCTCTACTTCAGCGCCACCCTGGCCCTCTTCGTGGCGGCGACGATCATCCTCGTGGAGATCGTCGCCCGCGCGGGCCGGGTGGAGGAGGAGGCGGAGCGGCGCACCGAATTCCTCGCCTCGATCGTCTCGGGTCTCGTTTTCGGCCTCGTCGTCCAGCTCGCCGAGTATATCTTTTCCCTGGCCGCCCGCTACCTGCCGCTGTAGTCCGAATCGCCGGGCCGCGCGGCGCGAATCGTCGCGCCCGCGGTGGCCCCGCGCGTCATGATGCCTGCCGTGGCGGCTCCCGGAGTCGGGAGGCGCCGCGAGGAGGGATCATGGACAAGGACCTGAGGGTCGAACCGATCGGTTGGGCCCGCGTGAAGGACGGCGATTTTTTCCTGGAGATCGAACCCCGCTTCAGGGAGGGTCTCCTTGGGCTCGGGGGATTCGGCTGGGTGCAAATCCTCTGGTGGGCTTCGCTGGCCGGCGACTTCCCGGCCGGGGCCCTGCGCTACCCCTCGCCCTACAGGGGAGGGCCCGCCGAGCTGGGCCTCTTCGCGAGCCGCTCGCCGATACGGCCGAATCCGCTCTGCCTGAGCGCCGCGGCCCTCCTCGGCGTCGACCAGGAGCGGGGCATGCTGCGCTTCTCCTGGTTCGACATGGAGCCCGGCACGCCCATTCTCGACCTGAAGCCCTATCACCCTTCCGCGGATCGGATCGAATCGCCCAGGGTGCCCGCCTGGTGCGCGAACTGGCCCCGTTCGGTGGAAGCCTCCGCGGACTTCGACTGGTCCGCCGTCTTCAATTTCTAGGCGAAGCGGCGGGGCGCTGCCCCTTGGCGGGCGAATCCGCCGCGGCCCGGGTCCGCCGGCGCTTTACCGGAGGCGGCGTCCTGGCCATACTTGCGGGTCATGAGCAGCAACGCCGAGCTGGTCCGGGAAGTGATGTCCTGGGCCGAGGAAAGGCTTCACGAAGAGCTTTCCGTGCCGCTCCTGGCCGCAAGGGCGGGATATTCGATCCATCATTTCACGCGCCTCTTCGCGGCGCAGGCAGGGCTGTCGCCGTCGGAATGGCTGCAGGCCCGCCGCGTCGCCAAGGCCGCCTCCCTGCTTGCGGGCGGGGCCAAGGTGTCCGACGCGGCCGCGGAGTGCGGCTTCTCCGATACGACGACCTTCGCCCGCGCCTTCCGCCGGGAGACGGGGCTCTCGCCCAGCGCCTACCGGGGAGGCGCGCGTCCCGCGGAGCCGCCGCGCGCCGTCCCTCCACCCTCGGAGCCGACGGGGGGCGCCGCCTCGGGCGTCATCGCTTCGTGCCGGCTCGAGCGCCTGCCCCGCCTCGAGCTCGTCGGCCTTGCGGCGGAGGTCGGCCCCGATCCCGCCCTCCCGGGGCGGCTTTGGGCGAGGCTCGAGCCCGAGGCGCGCGCGGCGGGAATCCTCCCCCCGCGCCCCGAGTACTACCAGCTCGCCCGCTGGGACGACTCGCCGGCGTCCTCCTTCACCTGCCTCGTCGCCTTTCTTGCCCCGGGCGCGACCCCGCCGCCGCTTCCCTTCAGCGCGACCGCGACACCCGCCGCGCGCTGCCTGGTCTGCGTCGTGCCGGGCTCGCCCGCCGCCATCCCAGCCGCCTACGCCGAGCTTTACACGCGGATCCTCCCCGGCAGGAGCGAGCGTCCTTCCGGCTCCTGGGTGCTCGAGCGCTATCCGGAGGCGGGCGTCACGGAGCTCTGCGTGCCCTTGGAGAAGTGAGCGATTCCGCCCCTGGCGCCTAGCCCGGATTTCACACCAGCCGCGCGATGAAGCGCAGTATTCCAGCCTGCCCAAACAGGTGCGCGGCCGCCGGCAAAATCGGGCCGCACTCTCGCGAGCCGTAGTTCGCGGCGTCTCTCGTCATCTCCGGTACTCACATGCACCAAAGCATGCTCCGTTCCTCGATTTCCTCGTTCCGCGATATCGGCCCGATTTTGCCCGTGAGAAATCCGGGCTAGTCGGTCGGCGCGACGGTCGTGGCGCCGGACACCGCCTCCGCCTTGGCCTTCACGTAAGCCGGGGCGGACAAGGCGATGACGGCGAGGAGGACGAGGCCCACGACGACGGGCGCGGCCCAACCGCGCTTGTCGCCGGCGCGGGGTCCCACGAGGCGGGCGCGGACCACGCAGGTGATCCCCGCGAGGAAGGCGCAGATCGCCGTCGCGACGGGCGCGAAGGTACAGAGCGACTTGTAGCCGAGGACGTTCTCCCAGCTCGCGCCCTTGTGCGGAACGAGGGTCAGGATCGCCGCCGCGGCGAAGAGTCCCGAGAGGCCGAGGAGGGCGCGGTAGGCGCCCGGATTCTTGCTTGCCATGCTCACTCCAATCCGATTCTTGATCGTTATCCTACTCCAAGTATTGTTGCCTGTCTTCTCCTCCTGGCCGCGCCGGTGGGCTCTTGTG
>JAEUJG010000316.1 GCA_016794765.1 Spirochaetaceae bacterium
CCGTAACCTCGGTTACAAAGCCGTCGATCGGTATGCAGTATAGTTTAATCCGGAAGACGACGCCGAAACGGTCGGCGCCCCCTTGCAATCGAATCCGAGGAGGTTCGCATGAAGCGCCACGTCATCGGCAACGTCCATTGGGTCGGGAAAATCGACTGGGAGCTCAAGAAATTCCACGGGAGCGAGTACTCAACCCACAAGGGGTCGAGCTACAACTCCTATCTCGTCAGGGAGGAGAAGACGGCGCTCATCGACACCGTCTGGCTCCCCTTCGCCAAGGAGTTCGTCGACAACCTGGAGGCGGAGGTCGGACTCGCCAACATCGATTTCATGGTCCAGAACCACGCCGAGATCGACCATTCGGGCGCCCTGCCCGAGCTCCTCAGGCGCCGGCCCGGCCTCCCGATCTACTGCACCGCCAACGCGCTCAAGTCCCTCAAGGGGCACTATCACCAGGACTGGGACTTCCGCGTCGTGAAGACCGGGGATTCCGTGGAGCTCGGCAACGGCAAGAAGCTCGTCTTCGTCGAGGCGCCGATGCTCCACTGGCCGGATTCCATGTTCACCTACCTGGCGGGCGGCGCGACGCTCTTCCCCAACGACGCCTTCGGCCAGCATTACGCGAGCGAGCTCCTCTTCAACGACCTCGTGGACCAGGACGAGCTCTGGGACGAGTGCGTGAAGTACTACGCCAACATCCTGACGCCCTTCTCCCCCCTCGTGGCCAAGAAGATCCAGGAAGTGGTCGGGATGAAGCTCCCCGTCGAGGTCATAGCGCCGAGCCACGGCGTCATCTGGCGGAAGGATCCCCTCCAAATCGTGGGCAAGTACGCGGAATGGGCGGCCGATTACCGGGAGGACCGGGTCACGGTCTTCTACGACTCCATGTGGGACGGGACCCGGAAGCTCGCCGAGGCCATCGTCCAAGGCGTCACCGAGGCCAGCCCCGGAACCCGCGTGGTGGCGCACAACGTGGCCAAGACCGACAAGAACGACGTGATCACCGACATCTTCCGCTCCAAGGCGGTTCTGGCCGGCTCGCCGACCGTCAACAAGGGCATCCTGAGCGCGATGGCCGGCATCATGGAGGAGATCGAGGGCCTCCGCTTCAAGGGCAAGAAGGCGGCCGCTTTCGGCTGCTACGGCTGGTCGGGCGAATCCCCCGCGGTCCTGTCCAAGCGGCTCGGGGCGGCGGGCTTCGAGGTGGTGGACGAGGGCTTCAAGAGCCTCTGGGCGCCGGACGCCGCGGCGCTCGACGCGGCCCGCGCCTACGGCCGGGAATTCGCGGGGAAGATAAGCGGCTAAGGGAGGGCGGAGATGGCGGGGAGGCGGATCAGGGGAAGGCGATCTCGCGCGGCGGGCTTGATTCTCGTCGCGTTGCTGGCGGCCGCCGGATGCGCCTCGGCGCCGCGCCCCGCGCTGCCGCCCTTCACCGAGGCGGCGGCGGTCGCCGCCGACAAGGCGCTCATCGTCGTCTATCGGGACGCACGGCAGTATGCCTCCGCCTTGACGATGCCGGTGGCCTTCGACGGATTCGTCGCCGCCCGGCTGCCGAACGGATCGGCGCTGCAATGCCTCGCGGCGCCGGGAACGCGGACGGTGACGACGACCATGTCCGGAGCCCAGGCGCCCGTCCGCGGCGGAACCATCGTCATCGAAGCGCGGCCGGGGGAGCGGTACTTCCTCAAGGCGACAGCCGCGATGGGAATGACCACGCTCGACCTGAACCTGGGCCTCGTCGATCCCGCGCGGGCCCTGGAGGAGCTCAAATCCCTGCGCATGATCGCGGGACCCGGCGGAGAAGCGGTTTTGGTCGAGCCGCCCCGGCCGAAAGGCCCGGCGGCGGCGCAGGACCCTGTCACCGCCCAAGGCCCGGTCGCGGCGCAGGGCGGGCCGTCGCCCGGAGGGAGCATCGCGCGTCGGGAGGAAGCGCGGGGCAGGATCCCGGACAAGATCGAGGCGCTCTTGCGGACGGGGACGGCGGTGCGCCTCATCGTGGTGATGCCCGAGAAGGACGTCCTCTATCGCGGACCGGCTTTCGACCCGCCGCTCGAAACCTGGCGGAAAAAGATCGCCGCGGAGGTGGTGACGGAGTGGACGGCCACGACCCTGGAGGGCTTCGGCGAGGCGCCAGGCTTCTCCGTGGTCAACCGGGAAAACGTGCGCGACATCCTCCTCGAGTTCGAACTGCAGGGCTCGACGGCCTTTGACGGAAGCGCGACGGCGCGCGTCGGGCGGATGGTGGGCGCCACCCACATGCTCCTCCTCGGCCTCTCCCGCGACCACGTCGCCGGCGACCGCTACCGGGAAGTCCGGAGCGCCAAGCTCATCGACATGGAGCGCAACACCATCCTGGCCCTGGACGAACTGGCCTACGACCTGGCCGTCGACGCCGCGACGCGGCGCGCCACGACGCTTGAACGAAGGCTCAACGGCCGACGCTACGTCCAGGATCCCGCGACCCGCCGGTGGTATTTCACGGAGTGACCGAGCGCGCTCAACGCGCGGCCGTCACCATGAAGCTCTCGTTCCGAGCGTAGCCGGGCCAATCGGTCCGCACGCGGGCGTCCCGCCAGCCGCAGTCGCGGAGCAGGGCCAGGATCTCCGCTTCGTGGTACCAGCGGAGGTCGAGGTTGCTGACGCGGGTTTCCGCCAGGGCGCCGCCGACATAGCGTTCGTACTTGTAGACGCCGCGCTTGACCTGGTCGGCCACCACGTGCTCGAAACTTTCATGGACGAGGCAGCGCTCCTCGCCCATCCCGACGTCGCGCGCCACGAGAAAGCCTTCCGTGCGGCCGCGCCTGATGTCGTCCCAGGGGATGAAGAGGTCGAGGACAAGCTGCCCGCCCTCGCGAAGGAGGTCCCTCGCGCCGATCAGGCAGCGGCGCGCGCCCTCGTCGTCGAGGAGCATAAAGGAGCCGCAGGCGACGAGGACCTGGGCGTATTTCCGGTCCAGCCGACAATCGGTCATGTCCATTTCATGGAGGGCGCAGGAAAGCCCCGCGGCCCGCAGCTTGGCGGCGGCCACGGCGAGCATCTCCGCGGAGTTGTCGAGGCCCTCCGCGTCGACGCCGCCGCGCAACAGGGGGACGAGAATCCTGCCCGTGCCCGCCGCCAGTTCCAGGAGGGGCCCCTCCTTGTCCTTGAAGTAGTCGACAAACCAGGCAGCGTCGTCCGAGCGCCCCTCCAGGAACGCGTCGTAGAACCGCGCCACCAAGGAGTCGTATCCGGGATTCGCCATCGTTCACCTCCGCGAAGGTGCATGGTGCCACTTCCCGCGGAATCCGCAAAGGGAGGGTTCGATGATAGTCAATCGGGAGACGGAGCGGGAGCATTGATCGGGCGGGGCCTGGGGGCGGCGGTCCGCAGGCGCCGGGCGAGCCGCGCGGCGCGGCGACTGGCGGCCGGGGACGGATTCGCCTATCCTTGATTCCATGGAAAGCCCGCGACCCCGCGTTTTCTTTTCCCGTTGCCTGGGCTTCGAGCCCTGCCGCTGGAACGGCGAGATCATCAACGAGGACCTGCCCCGCCGCCTGGCGGCCCTGGTCGATGTCGTCCACGACTGCCCGGAGATGGGGATAGGCCTCGGCTGTCCGCGGGATCCGGTGCGCGTGATCCGCGGCGCGGACGGCGAACGGGAGCTTTGGCAACCGGCGAAAGGCTTGGCCCACGGCGCGGCGATGCGGCGTTGGAGCGAGGCGCGGCTCGCCGGCCTCGAGGAGGTCGACGGATTTCTCCTCAAGTCGCGCTCGCCCTCCTGCGGCTGGAAGGACGTGAAGATTTACGCCTCCGCCCGGCCCGACGCGGGCAGCGCCCCCGGCGCCGGCATCTTCGGCGCGGCCGTCCTGGCCGCGCGGCCCGGCATTCCCGTGGAGGACGAGGGCAGGCTCCGCAACTTTCCCCTGCGCGAGAATTTTCTGGGCGCGATATGGACGCTCGCCCGGTTCCGCGCGGTGGAGCGGGCGCGGGACATGGGAGCCCTCGTCGACTTCCATTCGCGCCACAAGCTCTATCTCCTCCTGCGGAGCCAGAAGGGCATGCGCGCCCTCGGGAAAACAGTCGCCAATCCGGAGCGCAGACCCCTCGACGCCGTCCTCAGGGACTACCGAAGCGGCCTTGAGGCCGCCCTGGCCGTCCTGCCGCGGTACACCAGCCTCATCAATGCGATCCAGCACGCCTTCGGCGGATTCTCGGATTCCCTGAGCCCGGAGGAACGGGCCTTGTTCGTGAACACGGTGGAGGAATACCGGGACGAGCGGATTCCCGCCTCCGTCCTCCTGCGCCTGGTCAAGGCCTGGGCGCTGCGCTTCGGGAACCGCTACCTGCTTGAGCAGATCCTCTTCGACCCCTACCCGCTCGAACTCGTGGACATCACGGATTCGGGCAAGGGGCGCGAGGGTCGGTGAAGTCGGCGGGATTGAGGATCAGAGCGCGAACTCGACGCCCGCGATGATCCGCGGCCCGTCGAAGCCGAAAACCAAAGCGCCGGCCGTGAACGGTTGGCCGTCGAAGCTTGCCGAGATTTCCGGGGCGTCGAGCGGGCGCCGGTACCACTCGACCCGCGTCCGCGCCTCGTCGGCGTAGCCCGCGATATTGTACATCCGGTTCGTGTGGAGAACCGCGAGGCCGCCGAGCTGGACGAAGAGGGTCGCGGCGGATCCGAGCGGCGCCCGCGCCTCGACCCCGGCCGAAAGGCCGAGGCTCGTCTCAAGGAGGTGGAGGGCCGTTTCGTCGTCGTAAAACCGAATCTCGCCAAAGGTTATGGGCGCGCCGGCTTTCCTGGCAAAGCCGCCAAAGCCGTAGCCTCCGAGGATGAGCGCCGGTCCCGCGAAGGCGCCGAGTTCGACCGCGCCCGTCCGGACGCGATAGCCGACGGGAAGGGAGATGGCCGCTCCATAGGTCCTTCCGGTCTTTCCCCCCTCGTCCGCGAAACTCGCGAGGGCCAGGGCGGCGTCGATTCCGACGGACAACCGAGGCCATCGGAGATCGGCGCGGAGCACGAGTCCCGGCGTGACCACGGAGCCCCGGACCGATCGGGTCCAGTCCCAGCGCGCACCCGTCGAATCGGTGATCGACACCGCGAGGGTGGCGGGACTTTGCCGCGCCGGCAAGGCGCCGAAGGCAAAGCCGAGGGAAGGAGCCGGCGCCGCGGACGCGAGGGCTTGGCCCACGAGGAAGACGGCGAGCAGGGACATCGCCCGTCGGGGAGGACCGCCGGGGCGCCTAGTCGCGCCGCGGCTTGCCGGCGTCACCGAAGGTCCTTTCAAAGAGCCGCGCGGTGTGATTCCCGCGCTTGGCGAGGGTCCAGGCCGCCTCGCGGAGGAAGGCGTCGCAAGCCGCCGGATCCCGGGCGCGGAATTCGTCGAACAACAGGAAGTACCGATCGATCTCGCTGCCGGCGGCCGCGGAGGCCTTCCGGCGCCGGACATCCTCGTCGAAGGAAAGACCCGCGACATAGCCCTTCTCCAGGAGGAAGCGCCGCGTCAGGTATTGCGTCAGGGGCTCGGCGTACACGTCGTCGGAACCCCGCCATGGGTAATACCAACTATGAAGGAGTTCGTGGGTGAAGAAATGCTTGGCCATGTCCCGTTCCGCGAGGTAGGCCCCGTAGCCGGGCGGCAGGTAAATGTCGATCTCCACTCCCCGCCCGCCCGCGCGTTTCATGATCGCCGGCGGCTTGTCCGCCCGGGTGCCCGGGTAATAGCCGCCATCTTGGTCGGTGACGCGCACCAGGTCGTTCGGGTCGCTCCCGAAGAAGGCGCCGAACCAGGCGTCGGCCGCGACCAGGAGGTCGATGATCTCCTGGTCGGTCCAGCACCGGGCGCCGCTTCTTGAATAGCGGAAATCGCCGAAGCTGGCGCTGAAGTCGCCGGTGGAGACCAGCTCCGCGGTCGGCGCTTGGGCCAAGCCCTTCGTGATCCAGAGGAGACCCTGGCCGGCTTCCTTGTCCGCGGGGGCCTTTTTGAGCGTCTCCAGGTCCCGGGCGCCGATCAGCAAATAGCCGGCGGCTTCGTTCCGGAGGACGACGAGCGGCCCGCCCGCATAGCCTTCAGGGCGCGGTACGCTCATGCCGCGCCGGCCTTGGCTTTGGGGCATCAGCCGCGACAAAACCTCGACCTGCTTCCGGGTGCCGGCCAAGACCTGGCCGTGGAGGGAAATCGCGCAAAGGCCAAAGGACAGGAGGACCAGGGACAGGAGGATCTTTTTCACGCCAACCTCTCGGGAACCATGCGCAAGGTTCCCGCCATTCCGCGGGGCTCTTGCAGCAGGGCACAAGTGTCGCTCGCGCCCTGTCGATCGTGAGTATACTCCAAACGAGCTCCGGCCGACATCGCTTCTTGAGGCTTCGTCACCCGCGACCGCCGAGGCGGTCGGCCTTCAGCCGCCCGCGCCGGGCTCGGGCCCGGGCAAGGTTCCGCCGATTTCCTCGATGATCTCATCAAGGCGGAAGCCGTCCGAGGAAGCGGCCTTGTAGTCCGCCATCTCGCCGAAAAAGCGCCCGAAGGCGGCGCCGATGGTCTTGAGCCCGCCGCAGACGGGGCAGTAGGCATAGACCAGCCCCGTCGAGAGTCCGCCGCCGCCGGAGATCACGAAGGCCTCGTGCCGAAGCGGGGCGGCGGCAGGGCACTCGATCCTCCACTTGCCCTCGTCCCAAGCCTTGAGGAGGCCGGAAACCGGGAAGCGTTTTTTCCCGAAGTAGCAGAAGGCCGCGTGGAGTCCGTTGATCTCGCCGTCGCGGAACCGCGGCTGGCCCAGGATGTCGCCGGAGCGCCGGCGAAGCAGCTCGAAATTCCGCGCCACCAGCAGGATGTCGTCCATGTGCCCGTAGGCGAGGGCCTTGCCGAGCCGCGCCTGGGCTTCGTCGTGGAAGGCGTCGCCCCGGCCGCGCTCGTAGGGCCAGGCATCCTTGAGGAGTTCCAGGAACTCCGCGCGGGCGGGATCGGTGGTCGCGCTCCTCAATCGCCTGGTCGGGCCGTTCCAATAGAAATAACGGACGGCCCAGGAGGCGCCCGACAGGCCGAGGTCGACAACCTGGATGACCGCGCTCGCCGTGGTCACGAGCATGCGGCCGCGCAGGGCCCTGAGGCCTTCCGCGTACAGCGCCACGTCGGCACGCATCGGCGCCTCCGGAGCGAGGGGAGCGGGCTCGGCGAGCGACACGTCACAGGGCTCGAGGCCCAAGGCGGGATCGGCGGGAAAACGCGCGGGCGGAAACCTGATCACGGCAGCCTCCTTGGCTCGCCGGCGGAGGCGCGACGAAGAGCCAAGCCACCCGGCGGGAGGACCAAGGGAGGAGCGGATTGGAGCGAAGCGTTGCGGGGAAGAAAGGGATAGCCGATGGCTATAGGCATGAAGCACCTCCGTTTTAGCTGTACTTCTATACCGCCCGCAAGCCCAGAGGCTTCAAATCGGCGGTTCATCACCTCTATTGATATACTGAAAAAACCGGCGGAGCGCAAGTCTTTCTACACGGCCCGACACGCGGG
>JAEUJG010000098.1 GCA_016794765.1 Spirochaetaceae bacterium
GGCGATCTCGCGGCGAAGCTCTCCCTCGCGCTCGGACTTGCACTTCGGGCAGCTCCAGTGCTCGCCGGCCAGGTAGCCGTGCACGGGGCAGACCGAGAAGGTCGGCGAAATCGTGTAATACGGGATGCGGTAGGTCGCGGCGACCGACTTCACGAGATCGCGCACCGCGCGCCAATCCTCGGGCGCCTCGCCGAGGAAAATGTGGAAGACCGTGCCGCCCGTGTACTTGGCCTGGAGCTCCTCCTGGTGGTCGAGGGCGTCGAAGATGTCGTCCGTCCGGCCCACGGGCAACTGGCTCGAGTTCGTGTAGTAGGGCTCGCGCTCCCCGGAGGCGATGATGTCGGGCCAGCGCTCCCTGTCGTGCTTCGCGAGGCGGTAGGAGGTCGACTCGGCCGGCGTCGCCTCGAGGTTGAAGAGCTCGCCCGTCTTCTCCTGGTAGTCCTGGAGGCGGTTCCGCATGTGTTCGAGGACCTCGAGGGCGAAGGCCCTGCCCTCCTCCGTCTCGATGCCGCGCCCGGCGCCGAGGAAGTTCAGCGCGCACTCGTGCATGCCCACGAGGCCGATCGTGTTGAAGTGGTTGTCGAAGGTGCCGAGGTAGCGCTTCGTGTAGGGGAAGAGGCCGCCGTCGAGGAGCCTCGTGACGACCTTCCGCTTGACGATGAGGGAGCGCGCGGCCACGTCCATGAGGCGGTCGAGGCGCGAGTAGAACTCCGCGCGGTCATGGGAGAGGTAACCGATGCGCGGCATGTTGATCGTGACGACGCCGACCGAGCCCGTGAGCTCGTCGGAGCCGAAGAGGCCGCCGCCGCGCTTGCGGAGCTCGCGCTTGTCGAGCTGGAGGCGGCAGCACATGGAGCGCACGTCGCCCGGGTCGAGGTCGGAGTTGACGAAGTTCTGGAAGTAGGGCGTGCCGTACTTGGCGGTCATCTCGAAGAGGAGCCGCGCGTTGGGCGAATCCCAGTCGAAGTCCTTGGTGACGTTGTAGGTCGGGATGGGGTACTGGAAGCCGCGGCCCTCGGAATCGCCCTCGAGCATGAGCTCGATGAAGACCCTGTTGATGAGGTCCATCTCGCCCTGGCAGTCGCCGTAGGTGAAGGGCATCTCCGCGCCGCCGACGACGCCGGGCCGGTCCCTGAGGTCGGGCGGGCAGGTCCAGTCGAGGGTGACGTTGGTGAAGGGGGCCTGGCTGCCCCAGCGGCTCGGCGTGTTGACGCCGAACAGGAAGCTCTGGAGGCACTGGCGCACCTCGAACTCGCTCATCGCGTCCTTCTTGACGAAGGGCGCGAGGTAGGTGTCGAAGGAGGAGAGGGCCTGGGCGCCGGCCCACTCGTTCTGGAGGACGCCGAGGAAGTTGACCATCTGCTGCACGAGGGTCGACAGGCGCCGCGCGGGCTTGGAGCTGATCTTGTCGGGCACGCCGCCGAGGCCCTCGGCGATGAGCTGGCGGAGGGACCAGCCGGCGCAGTAGCCGGAGAACATCGAGAGGTCGTGGAGGTGGAAGTCGGCGTTGCGGTGCGCCTCGGCGACTTCCTCCGGATAGATGTTCTTGAGCCAGTAGTTGGCCGTGATCGTGCCGGAGTTGTGGAGGATGAGGCCGCCGAGCGAGTAGTTGACGTTCGCGTTTTCCTTGACGCGCCAGTCGGCCTGCGAGAGGTAGCCGTCCATCGTCGTGTTGATGTCGAGGAGGAGGCGGCGCGAGTCGCGCAGGGCCTCGTGCTTGGCGCGGTAGAGGATGTAGGCCTTGGCGGTCTTGGCCTCGCCGGCCTCGACGAGGGCTTCCTCGACGAGGTCCTGGATCTCCTCGATCGCCGGGATCGAGTTCTGGTGCCGCCCCGCCATGAGGACGCGGAGGCGCCGCTCGGTCGCCGCGACGACGGAGTCGATCCTGGCGGCGTGGCCTTCCCCGCCCGCCTCGCCGACGGCTTCGAAGGCCTTGGCCACCGCCGCGGCGATCTTGATCCGTTCGTAGCGCTCCACCTCGCCGGAGCGTTTGGCGACGTAGCGGACGGGTCCCGTCTCGCCGGTCCCGAGGAAGGTCTTCCACTCCGGAAACACCTCTTGTCCCGCCATCAGGCTCTCCCTTCCCGCGCGTCCGCGCCGAGACGTTCTATTTCCATGAGGAACTCGTCCATGGTCTCGAATTTCCGGTATACCGAGGCGAAGCGCACGTAGGCCACCTTGTCGAGGTCGAAGAGGCGCCGCAAGACCATTTCGCCGAGTTCGACGCTGGGGATCTCGTTCGCCGTCTTGCCCTTCATCGCCGCCTCGTCCTCGATTTCGTTGACGAGGTTCTCGATGGAGAGCTGGGAGATGGGGCGCTTCTCGAGGGCGCGGATGACGCCCCGCTCGAGCTTCTGCCGCTCGAAGGGCACGCGCCGGCCGTCCCGCTTGACCACCATGAGGGGCTTTTCCTCGATGCGCTCGTAGCTCGTGAAGCGGAAGCCGCAGGAGACGCATTCGCGCCGGCGCCTGATGCTTTCGCCGTTCGCGAGGGTTCGCGAATCGATTACCTTGTCATCGATACTTCCGCAATGGGGACAGCGCATCGTTCACCTATTTGGTATGGAAACTGCATATGCCCTACTACAGGTAGCGGCGTTTCTGAAATCCAGCTACAGGATATAGTAGGCCAAGTCCCCCCTGTCAAGCCGAGAATGAGGTTTAAATTTTCTTTTTCCGGAGCCGGATCGCTGCGTGAAACCCTACGTCGCAGAAAAAGCCCCTTCAGCGGACGGAAGGGGCCAACAGCGTCACATGTTCCAAAAAACAAAACGGTCAGGACTTGGGTTTGGATTGCCCCTCGAAATAGCGGAGAATCTCCAAGGGCAAGGGGAAGAGGATCGTCGAGTTCTTCTCCACGGCGATCTCGGTGAGGGTTTGGAGATAGCGGAGCTGGAGGGCCTGGGGCTGGGTGCCCATGACGCCGGCCGCCTGGGTGAGCTTCTCGCTCGCCTGGAGCTCGCCCTCGGCGGCGATGATCTTGGCCCGGCGCTCGCGTTCGGCCTCGGCCTGGCGGGCCATGGCGCGCTTCATCGATTCGGCGAGCTCCACGGCCTTGATCTCCACCGCGGTCACCTTGATGCCCCAGGGATCGGTCGCCTCGTCCAGGAGCCTCTGGAGCAATACCCCGAGCTCGGCTCGCTTGGAAAGCATCTCGTCGAGGTCGTGCTGGCCCAAGATGGAGCGGAGAACGGTCTGGCTGAGGAGGCTCGTCGACTTGACGTAGTCGGCGACCTTGTTGACGGCGAGGGTCGGATCGAAGACGTTGAAGTAGACGACCGCGTCGACGAGGACGGGCACATTGTCCTTGGTGATGACCTCCTGCTTGGGCACGTCGATCGTGAAGGTGCGAAGATCCACCTTCTTCACGATGTCGATGCCGAGGGGGAAGACGAGGTTCAGGCCCGGGGTCAGCACGGCCTTCATGCGGCCGAGGCGGTACAACACGCCGCGCTCGTACTCGGTGACTATCCTGACCATGGGCGGCAGGATGAGAAGGGGAATGAGGAAGAGGGCGAGGGCAAAATAGGAACCCTCGGGGCCGAAGCCCACGCCGTAGGCGATGAAGCCGAAGGCGGCGCCGGAAAGCACGAGGAAAATGAGCATCGCGAAGGCCTTCTTGGCGAGGGCGATGAGCGCCCAGAGGCCCCACCAGGCGAGGGCGACGACGAGCAGGACGGCGAACAGTTCCATTGGTTTCCTCCGGCTTGAAGCCTAATCCCCCGAGGGGCGGGTCGCAAGGCCGACGGCACTGGTCGCCGCGGCGGGGACGCGCTATGGTTAGGCGACGGAGGAACGCATGAAATTTTCCGAGAAGATGCAGGACATCATCAACAAGGGCATCGTCGCGTCCAGGGACTTCGTCTCCAAGGCGAGCGAACAGGCCCAGGTCTGGGGCGAGATGGGGGTGCTCAAGATAGAGATCGTGCAGCTCCGCAGCCAGGCCGAAAAGACCACGGCCCAGCTCGGCGCCCTGGTCTACGCGGCGCTTTCCGAGCGCGGCGAACCTTCGGTCTCCGTCGGCGATCCGGCCGTCGTGGACCTCCTCGCCCGCATCAAGGCGCTGGAGACGGACATCGACGCGAAGGAAGAGCGCTATCGCCGACTCGGCGGCAAGGATTCCGACCTGGAGCAGGGCCACCAGGGCTGACAGGCCCCGCCGGCGCCGATCGGGCCCGCCAGGCCCGGGTTCGAGGCTTCGCGAAGGCGCCGCGGAGGCGACT
>JAEUJG010000101.1 GCA_016794765.1 Spirochaetaceae bacterium
CAGCCGCCCTCGGGCGTCCGCGCCTCGACCTCGGGCTTGCCGCCGCTGTAGGTGACCGCCCGGTAGTCGACCACGAGGACCTCGCGGGGCTCGCCGGCGGTGATGACGGCGGCGAAGGTGTAGGCGGGGAGGAGTCCCGGCGGGGGCGCGTCGATGACGAGCTTCGCGTCGAGGACGCTGAGGCCGCGGGCGTTGATCCGCGCCTCGGCGGGAAAAGACGCCAGCCTGCCCTTGGCCGTCAGCCCCGGCAGGGCGGGAAAGCGGAACTCCACCGGAAGGCCGACCTTGGCGCGGGGAATGTCCACCTCGGCGATCTCGACGTCGGCCGTGAGGGCGCGGAGGTCGATGACGCGGCCGTAGGACTCGCCCGCCTTGAGGACGTCGCCCGGCTTGAGGTCGAGCCGCGAGATCTTCCCGTCGAGGTGGGCGCGGATCGTGAGGTCCTCAACCGCCTTGCGGCGCATGGCGAGCTCCGCCTCGAGGAGGGCCAGCTTCCGGCGGTTCCCGGCGAAGCGCTCCTGCTCGATTTGGTAGGCGAGCTTCTCGAGCTCGAAGGAGGCCTCGGTCGAATCGAGGGCGGCTATCGCGTCGCCTTTGGCGACCAGCGCGCCCTCGGAGGCGCCCACGCCCGCCACGATGCCCGCGGCGGGCGCGCGGATCTCCTGCTCGGCGCGGGGCTTCAAGTGGCCGGAGACCTCGATGAGGTCGTCCACCACGCGCTTTTCGACCGTCACGGTTTCCTCGCCGGGCGCGCCGGACGCGGGCGCGGCGAAGAGCCTGGAAGCCCCGAAGGCCAGGGCGGCGAGGAGGGCGGTCGCGAAGAGGCCGAGGGCGAGTCGCTTGTGTCGCTTCATCGTTGGTTCATTCCTTGGACGCGGGAGCGTCGGCGCCGGCGCATGGGCCGGCGAGAAGGCGAAGTTCGAGGCTCCAGGCCAGACGGTCGTAGGCCAGCGAGCGGAACTCGGCGCGGGCGCCCTCCAGGGCGGCGAGAACCTCGGCGTATTCTGCCTCGCCGACGACGCCGCGCTCGCGCCAGGCGGCGTAGAGGGCGAGTTCCTCCGTCGCGAAGCTAAGTTCCTCGGCGGCGGCCCGCCCCCGGGAAAGGAGATCCTCGCGCTCGCGTTCGAGGCGCCGAAGCTTGGCGCGCGCCTCCTGGAGGGCCCGCCGGGTCCGCGCCTCGGCCGCCTCCAAGGCGAGCTCCGCCTCGCGGAGGATCCGCGCGGTTTCTCCCGGCGGACGCGAGGTCCAGGAGAGGCGCAGGTCGAGGCGGGGACCGCCTTGGGCTCCGGCGGCGGCATGGGGAGAGGCGAATTCCCAGCCGAGGGAGGCGCCTGCCTTGACGCCCTCGAATTCGAGGGCGAAGCCCCCGAGGATCGAGGCCCCGGCGGGAGCGGCTGCGGACGGGGAGCCCGCGACGAGTTCGGGCGCCGCGGCGTCGAGGGTCGCGGCGAGCTCGACGCGGCGCCGCGACTCCTCCCGGAGGATCATGGCCGCCGCGGCGGCCTCGCGGGCCGCGACCGCCTCCTCCAGGTCCTCGGCGCGGGGGAAGGGCAGGCCGAGCTCGCCGGCCGGCGGCTCGGCGGCGAGGAGGTCGGCGCCCGGCGCGAAGCCGCAACGCTCCTCGACCTCCTCGCCCGCGCGGCGCCGCGCCGATTCCGCCTTGCGGCGCGCGCCTTCCGCGGCGCGAAGCTCGCGTTCGAGGGAGAGGGCGACGGTGCCGCCGGGAGCCGCGCCGTCGACGCGGCGCGCGCGCTCGAGCGCGTTGCGCGCCTTGGCCTCGAGCCGGAGCGCGGCCTGGAGGGCCGCCTCCGCGGCGGCCGTCTCCTTGAGGCCGCGCACGAGCTCCAGCTCGAGCGCGAGGCTTCGCGCTTCCTTGGCGCGCCGGGCCGCGCGCAGGGCGGCGGCGAGTTCCTCGGTTTGGGCCAGGCCGGGATCGGGGCCGCGGAGCAGGGGAAGGCTCCCCCCCAAACTCGGGGATGCGGAGGCCGCGCCCGCGCCGACCGAGAGGGGAGACTTGGCGGACAGGGCGGCCCCGCCGGGAAAGGCGATCCCCGCCTGGGGCGCGGCGGACAGGGCGGCGCCAGAGGCGGAACCGAAGGCCAGTGAGGCGGCGCCGAGGGAAACTTCGATCTTCGGCGCCCCGCGGGAGGCCTGGGCGCGGCGATAGGCGATCTCGGCGGACTCTTCGGCGGCGGCGAGGAGGGGAAGCTCCGTGTCGCGGGCGGCCGCGGCGGCGCGGAGCTCCTCGTAGGTGGCGGCAAAAAGGCTGGGGGCCGCGGTCCCGCCGATAAGGGCGGCGCAGGCGGCGACAAGCGCCGCGCGGCGCGGGGGGCTGGGTTTTTTCATCGATTTATAACCACGCGGTCCGGCGGCGGTTACGCCCCCATCACGCCTCGATCGCCGCGATCCGGCGCTCGGCGTAGCGCGGGTAGGCGGCGAGGAGCAGGCCGAAGAGCAGGGCGGAGCCGCCGCCGTAGAGCGCGACGAAGGCCCCGGCGCCCAGGGGAAGCCTGGAGGATAGGACGCCGAGCCCCGCGAGCGCTCCCATGTCGGAAAGGATCAGGATGACCGAATTCGGGTTTTGCTTGAGGGCCGCCAGCGGATTGTCCCAGACGAGGCGCGGATTGGCGGTGTCGAGCCAGAGCCCGGCCAGGTTGACGAGGGCGGCGAAGGAGAGGGCGATCCCCACGGCGCCGAGCGACTGCCAGGCGCCGAGGCCCAAGACCAGCGCGCCGCCGCCGGCGCCGATGAGGGCGCCGAGGCCCGCGAAGGCGAGGCCGTGGAGGAGCTTGGCGAGCATGTAGGCGGAGTAGGGCAGGGGCAGGGCCTTGATGTAGGGCAGGGCCTTGGCGTCGCGGGACAGGGCGGTGCAGGCGATGCTCGTGCCGGTGCCGAGGAAGGAGCCGAAGGCGGCCGCGGCGAGCATGGGGTAGGGGCTTCCGGCGAGCCCGGCCAGGAAGCCCTGGATGTCCGCGAGCGCCTCGCGCTGGGCGAAGGCCATGACGGCGAAGATCACCGGCATCATGAACACGATGAAGGGACCGTTGAGGAAATAGCTCGGATCGCGGTTCATGAGCCGCCATTCCCTGAGGAAGAGCGCCTCCATGCGCGGCCTCCGCCGCATGACGCGCGCGATGAAGGGGCTCGCCGAGGGGAGGCGGCGCAGGCTGGCCTCGCCGAAGCCGACGAGGCTCCGGGCGTAGGCCGGGCCGAGGAGGATCACGACGAGGAAGGCGGCGGCGAGGCCGATGGCGAGGCAGGCGAGGGCGTGGAGCGCGCCCTTCCCGTCGGGGGCGGCAAGGGCCGTCGCGGCGAGCCGGGCCGGCGGGTAGGCGCCGCCGAGCCGCGCGAGGAGGGTCTCGGGGCCGGCGATGTTCGCGACGATCCAGGCGGGATCGCCGAGCCTGGCCGCGCCGCGCTGGATGTAGATGTTGAAGCCGAGGCCCGCGAAAATGCCGAAGACGCCGCCCGTGACGACGAGGAGGTTCTTGTTCCTGAAGCCCCGCGCCGCGCCCATGAAGGGGACGATGAGGAGGTAGGCGGCGGAGAGGGGAACGAGGGGCAGGGAGAGCGCGACCAGGAA
>JAEUJG010000151.1 GCA_016794765.1 Spirochaetaceae bacterium
AAGCCGCCAATCGCGGCACGAGGGGCGCCCCGGGCGCCCCTCCTTCTTTCAAGGAGGGACCATGGCGAAGGAATCCGGCGACAGCCTCTTTGCCGCCTCGACGACCGCGGGGAGCCCCGAGCCCCTCGCGGCGCGGATGCGGCCGCGAAGCCTTGACGAATTCGCCGGCCAGGCCCACATCGTCGGCCCCGGCCGGCTCCTCCGCCGCGCCATCCAGGCCGACCAGCTATCCTCCCTCATCTTCTCGGGGCCTCCGGGAACCGGAAAAACGACCCTGGCGCGGGTCATCGCCAATACGACGGCCAGCCGTTTCGTCACGCTGAACGCCGTCCTGGCGGGCATCGCCGACATCAGGGAGGCGGTGGAGGAGGCCAAGCGCCACCGTGAACTCTACGGCAGGCGCACCATCCTCTTCGTCGACGAGGTCCATCGCTGGAACAAGGCCCAACAGGACGCCCTCCTCCCCTGGGTCGAAGGCGGCACCATCGTCCTGGTCGGCGCCACGACGGAGAATCCCTTCTTCGAGGTCAACCGCGCCCTCGTCTCGCGCTCCCGCGTCTTCCAGCTCAAGTCCCTGGACGGTTCGGACCTCCTCGGCGTGGCCAAGGCCGCGCTCGGCGACGCCGAAAGGGGCTACGGCCGCTGGCGCGTCTCCTTCGAGGAGGGAGCCCTCGAACACCTCGTCGACGCGGCGGAGGGCGACGCGCGGAGTCTCCTCAACGCGCTGGAGCTGGCCGTGGAGACGAGCGCCGAGCCTTGGCCCCCGGCCGAAGGCGCCGAGGTCCTGGTCGCCATGAAGGCGGCCGAGGAGTCCATCCAACGCCGCGCCGTCCTCTACGACAAGGACGGGGACTACCACTACGACGCGGCCAGCGCCTTCATCAAGAGCCTCCGCGGCTCAGACCCCGACGCCGCGCTCTACTGGCTCGCGCGCATGGTCTACGCGGGCGAGGATCCCCGCTTCATCCTCCGCCGCATGATCATCTCCGCGGCCGAGGACGTGGGACTGGCCGACCCCAAGGCCCTCGGCGTCGTCTCCGCCGCGGCCGAGGCCTTTGACCGCATCGGCATGCCCGAAGGACAGTTCCTCCTCTCGGAGGCCGCGCTGTACCTCGCCACGGCGCCGAAGTCCAACTCGACGATGGCCTTCTTCGACGCGATGGCCGCCGTTGAGCGCGAGGGCGCCGAGGTGCCGAACCACCTGAAGGACGCGAGCCGCGACAAGCACGGCTTCGGCCACGGCGAAGGCTACCTCTACCCCCACGCCTACCGCGACCACTGGGTCGCCCAGGAATACCTGCCCACGAGCCTGCGCGGCCGGGTCTTCTACCAGCCGGGCGCCCTGGGCCACGAGGGCGAGCGCCGCGGCGCCGTCCTGGAGCGCCGCGAGGCCCAGGTGGCCGCCATCTACGCTGCCGAATCCGGCGGCGGCCGCGCGGCCTCCTCGGGAGAGGACGGCCTCGTCTGGTCCAAGGAAGGCGAGGCCCGCGGCGAATGGCGCAGCCGCGCGGAAAGCTCGGCGCCGGCCCGGCTCGCCCTCCTCCGCTCCGGCCTCTTCGACCTGGCGCGCCCCCTGCGCCACGACCGCGTCCTTGTCCTCGACGCGCGAGAAGGCTATCTCGTCTGGGAGGCCCTGCGCCGCTGCCCCGAGGGCACGGTCGCGGCCCTGGTGCGCGGCGGCCGCGAGCGCGAGCTCGTCGAGCAGTACGCCTCCACCCTGCCCGAGCTCGAACGGCCCCTCCTCGTCGAAGGGGCCGCCGCGACCGCGACCGCGCCCGAGCTCGGCGAGGAGATCGGCTTTTCGCAATTCGACCTCGTCCTCGGCCGCGAGCTCCTCGGCGGCAATCCCGAGGCCCCCGCCCTCCTCAGGCGCCTTGCCGCGGAATTCCCCGGCGCGCGCCTCGTCCTTGCGGAAAGCCTGCCCCGCGAGGGCGGACGACTCTCCGCCCTGCCGCTGGCCGCCACCGGCCTTGTGGATGAAGCCTTCGTGGCGCGGCTCGCGGTCTTTGAGGAGGGTTTTTACGGATCGGAGGGTCCGGCCGCCCTCGGCAGGAACAAGGCCGAGCTCATCGCCTTGTTCGACGAGGCGGCCGGGCTCGGACTGCTGGCGGACAGCGCTTTCGAAGAGGCGGCCGAGACCTACCCGCGCCGGCTTTCCCGCGACGAGCTCGCGGCCTGGCTGTCGCCCCGCTCGCCCTACGGGGAGCGCGCCTCCCTCGCCTTCACGCCCGAGGAGCTCGCCCTCCTCGCGGAGGCGGCCGTCGAGTCGACGCGCCAGAGACCCTTTGCCTGGCCCCTGGCGGCCCTCTACCTGGCCGCCCGCCTCCAGAGGCCGAGCGCCGGATTGGACACGTAGAAGAAGCGGCCCTCCGGGCCCTCGTTCCAGCCCTCGGCCGGGGCCGCGCCGAGGCCGAAGCGGGCCTCCGCCCCGCGGAGGGGCAGCCAGCCGAAGCCGGCGCCCTCCACCTCCGCGCGCGAAAGCCGCTCGGTGCAATACGTTATGCGGAACCGCCCCTCGCTCGAACCGTGCACGAGATGCGCGGCCGCTGCCAGGCAGGCCGCGAGCTCGGGGTCGCGGCGCACGCCCTCGAGGACGGCCTCCGTGCCGCGGTAGCCGTGCCGGCGGATCAGGGCGTCGATGCCCGGGTCCTCGCCGAAGCGTTCGATCCCGGGCGCGAGGATCACGAGTTCGGCGCCGTCCGCCAGGGCCATCCGCGTGCGGTAGATCGCCTTGTTGCCGAGCCAGGTGGAGCGGTACTCCGCGGGATCGAGCCGCACGACGCAGGTCCGGATGGGCTCGTCGAGGTCGCGGATGTTCTCTTTCTCCGCCCGCGCCGCCGCGGCGAGGAAGGCTTCCTCACCCGCGCCGCCGGCGTCCTGCCCGGCCCCCGCGTAGAGACCGCGGAGCCCGAGCCCATCCTCGCCGCGCGACACGACGCTGAGCGCGTAGACGACGTTCGTTCCGGAGAGGAAACGCCGGGCCGACTCGTCGAGGAGGCGACGGACGGGTGTGTCGGCCCGGCCCATGATCGACTCGAGGCCGGCGACGGCGCCGAGCCAATGGGAGTAGTCGATGGCTTCGATGCCGCCGAGGCCCACGACGAGGTTCTTCGTGTAGTTGGCCATGCCCACGACCTCGTGGGGCACGACCTGGCCGATGGAAAGCACGAGGTCCCAGAGGGGATCGAGGAGGACCTCGTCGTAGTCGCCGGGAAACTCGAAGGAGAGCCTGCCGCCGGAAAGCGCCTCGACGAAGCCGGCCGGAAGGACGCCGAGGCGGCGGTTGCCGCGGCGATGGTCGTGGGCCAGGAAAAGCGCGGGATCGAGGTCGCCGAACATGGCGGCGATTTCGGTTTCGCCCATCGCGCGGTGGGTGCCGGTCGCGGGAAGGATCCGGACGGCGTCGGGACCGAGGAGACGGACGATTTCGCGGGTGAGGGGGCCCGCCATCGAATGGAGCCTGGTCTGGTCGGGCGGCACCAGGAGAACGCGCTGGGGGGTCCGGCCGAGGCGGCGGCTTTCCGCGGCGAGGAGCTCTTCCGCGAAGGAGGCGAGGTTTTCGGCTTCGAGCCTTGAGCCCGGCGCGGCCTCGAGGCTCAGCACCGCCTGGTCCAGCGGGGCTCGGCCGGCAGGGCTTCCAGGAACTCGGCGAGGAGCTCGCCTCCCGGCGCCCGTTCCCCTGAAAGGGCGCGCTCGAGTCCGCCGGCGGCGAAGGCGGCCCAGCTTTCCTCCTCGCGGCCAGGGAGGATAGGGAAGAAGGCGGCGCCGCAGCTTCGGGCCGCCTCGAGATCGCCGGGAGCGTCGCCCACGACGAGGACGCGCGAGGGGGCGAAGCGCCCGGCGCTGCGTTCGGCCAGGGAAAGGCTCTTCGGGCCCCGCTCCTGGCCGGCGACGGCCGCGGCGTAGCCGAGGATGCCCGCCTGGCGCCACTCCCCGCGGACGGCTTCCTCGGGGGCTGCGGTGAGGACGAGGATCTCCGCGGCGGCGGCGAGCCCCGGCAGGGCCAGGCGCGCGCCGACGAAGGGCGGGGGCGGGGGCAGGGCTTCGATCGCCGCGTCCACCGCCTCGGACCAGGCCAGGACTTCGGCCAGGAAGCCGCCCTCCCGGGCGACCCGCGCCAGGCGATCCCGGGAGGGGGAAGCCTCGGCGACGATCCATGCCTCGAGGGCGAAGGCGGTCCGGGACCAGAGCTCGCGCGGCTTGCCGGCGCCCGGGTGGCTCGGCAGGAGGCGCAGGGCCTGGGCCAGGGCGCGGTAGCGGTTCACGCCGCGCAGGCGGGACTCGAGATTGACGAAGCGCCAAACCTCGAAAAGGACCTCGGCCTCGACCCCCTCGGCGAAGCGCTCGACGAAGGCTGGGGCGAAACAGGTCTC
>JAEUJG010000169.1 GCA_016794765.1 Spirochaetaceae bacterium
TCGGGCATCCCAGCCGCTCCTTGGCGGTCCTCGGCGTGACGGGTACGGAAGGAAAAAGCACGACCGTCTATCTCATCTACCAGCTGCTCAAGCTGGCCGGCGAAAAGGCCGGTTTCTTCTCCACCGTCATGTCCGACACGGGTTCGGGCGAACTGCCCAACCCCGAGCATCAAACCACGCCGGAGGCTCCCGCCGTCCAGCGCATGCTCGCTGAAATGCGCGATTCGGGCTACGAGTACGCCGTCGTCGAATCCTCCTCGCACGGGCTTTCGCCTCTTCTCAATCGTCTCGGCGACGTCGCCTTCGACGTCGCGGTCTTTATGAACGTCACCCACGAGCATCTGGAATTCCACGGAAGTTGGGAGCGGTATCGCGAGGACAAGGCCAACCTCTTCCGAGCCCTTGACCGCTGCGGCCACGAAAAGCGGGTCGGCGGCACCGTACGGCGGATTCCCTCTTTCGGTCTTGCCTGCGCCGACGACGTCTCCGCCGCCTATTTCGCCGCCGCCACGACCAAGCCTACCCGCTTGTTCTCCTCCAAGGGACAGGGCTCGGAATTCCGTGCGACCGAGATCCGTTCAGACGCGGCTGGTTCCAGCTTTGTCGTCGAATCGGGCGGAACGAAGCGAGAAGCGCGCATCGAACTGCCGGGCGCCTTCAACGTCGACAACACCCTCGCCGCGCTCGCGGCGGTCGCCGGGATCAGCTCCAAGGACTGGACCGAGCTTCTGCCCCTCCTCCCCTCCTTGAAGCCGGTGCGCGGGCGCATGACCGCCATCGACCGCGGCCAGCCCTTCGAGGTCCTCGTCGATTACGCCCACACCCCCTCGTCCTTCGAAGCCGTCTTTCCCCCGTTGCGCGCGCGCGCCACGGCTCGGATGCTCTGCGTTTTCGGCTCCGGCGGCGAACGCGACGTGGAAAAGCGTCCCCGCCAGGGCCGCATAGCCGCCGACTGGTTCGACGTGGTCATCCTCGCCGACGAGGATCCCCGCGGCGAGGATCCGACGGAACTCCTCGAGATGATCGCCGCCGGCTGTCCGGAGAAAAAGCGCGGGGAGGAGCTCTTCGTCATTCCCGACAGGCCAGCCGCCATCCGGAAGGCCTTTTCGCTCGCCCGCCCCGGCGACATCGTGGCCCTCCTGGGCAAGGGGCACGAAAACTCCATCATCTACAAGAACGGGGCGATCCCCTACGACGAAATCGCCGAGGCTGAAAAGGCCTTGGCGGAACTCGGTTATTCTTCCCGCGTCAAGGAGCAGGCATGAAGCGCATCGCTATCCTCTACGGCGGCAAGTCCGGCGAACACGAGGTCTCCCAAACCTCGGCCGCTTACGTCATACGCAACCTCGACCCGACGCGCTTCGAGCCCGTCCTCGTCGGCATCGCCAAGGACGGAACCTGGTATCTTCAAGATCCCGCCCTCGTCGCCAAGGTCCGCGAAGGTCTCACGCCCATTCCGGTGGCGCGGGGTGCCCGCGTCTTTGCGGCGCCCTCAGGCGGCACGGCGGGCGGCCTCGTCTTCGAATCCGCCGCTGGAGTCTCCGCCTTGGCCTGCGAGGCGGTTTTTCCCGTCCTCCACGGAACCTTCGGCGAGGACGGCACCATCCAGGGCCTCCTCGAAACCGCGGATCTTCCTTATGTCGGCGCGCCCGTCCTCGGTTCGGCCCTTGGCATGGACAAGGAAAAAGCGAAGGCGTTGTGGCTTCGCGCGGGCCTCCCCGTCGTACCCTATCGCCTTGTCCGCGCCTCGGAGCTCGACGGGCCTGAAACCGACGCGGCCCTTGCCTCCGAACTCGGCATGCGCTTCGGTTGGCCCCTCTTCGTCAAGCCCGCCTGCGCGGGTTCTTCGGTCGGCGCCTCCAAGGTCACCGCGCCCGCGACCCTCGGCGCGGCCCTCCGCGAGGCCCTCCGCTGGGACGAAAAAGCCTTGGTTGAACCCTTCGTCGAGGCCCGCGAGATCGAATGCTCGGTCCTCGGGAACGGCAAGCCGGTCGCCTACGTGCCGGGCGAGGTCCTGCCGACCCACGAATTCTACGACTACGACGCCAAGTATCTGGATCCCCGGGGCGCCAGCCTCGAAATCCCCGCCCGCCTCACGCCCGAGGAAACCTCCCGCGTCCGGAAAATCGCGGTGGCCGCATACTCGGCCCTGGAGCTCGCCGGCATGGCGCGCGTCGATTTCTTCCTCGACAAGCGCACGGGAGAGATCCTCCTCAACGAGGTGAACACCATTCCCGGCTTCACCTCCATCTCGATGTATCCCAAGATGTGCGAAGCCGGCGGGCTCCCTTATTCCGAGCTCCTTTCGCGTCTCGTGGAACTGGCTTTGGAGCGCCACGCGGCCAGGGCGAAGCTCGTTTTCGCGCGCTAGTAAAGGTCGAAGCGGCGGCCCGAGGCGCCGCCCTGCATAAGCATCCACGCCCCGAGCGGCCATTGGGCGCCTGTTTGCATAACAATGCGCCGGGCGCCTATTTTTATCGATTATACTAATTCGTACTTATTTTTCTGGCTTTCCGGGCCGGGCGGTGATATAATGTCCCAATCGCTCCCGGAAGGGGGCTAGGAGGTTCTCTACATGAAATCCCAGGACTACATCGCCCTGGACGAAAAGTACGGAGCGCACAACTACCACCCGCTACCCGTCGTCATCTCCTGGGCCGAAGGCTGCAAGGTCAAGGACCCGGAAGGCAAGACATACTACGACTTCCTTTCGGCTTATTCGGCCGTCAACCAGGGCCACCGCCATCCCAAGATCATCAAGGCCGTCAAGGACCAGCTCGACACCTGCACCCTGACGAGCCGGGCCTTCCACAACGACAAGATGGGCCTCTTCCTCAAGAAGCTTTGCGAGTTCACCGGCTTCGAGATGGCCCTCCCCATGAACACCGGCGCCGAGGCCGTCGAGACCGCCCTCAAGGCTGCGCGCCGCTGGGGCGTCGAGGTCAAGGGCGTGGAAAACGGCAAGCAGGAGATCATCTGCGTCGAGGAGAACTTCCACGGCCGCACGATCGCCATCATCTCCATGTCGAACGATCCCGACTCCTACGTGAATTACGGCCCCTACGTGACCGGCTTCAAGCGCGTCCCCTACAACAGCGCCGAGGCCATCGAGAAGGCCGTGACGCCGAACACCGTCGCCGTCATCATCGAGCCCATCCAGGGCGAAGCCGGCGTCTTCGTGCCGGATTCGGGCTACCTCAAGGCCGTCCGCGAGATCTGCACCAAGAACAAGATGCTCTTCATCTGCGACGAGATCCAGACGGGCTTCTGCCGCACCGGCAGGCGCTTCGCCTGGCAGCACGAGAACGCCCGCCCGGACATCATGTGCCTCGGCAAGGCCCTCGGCGGCGGCATTATGCCCATCTCCGCCATTGTCGCCGACCATGACGTGATGAAGGTCTTCACGCCCGGCACCCACGGCTCCACCTTCGGCGGCAATCCCCTCGCCTCCTCCGTCGGAATCGCCGCCCTCGAGGTCCTCGAGGAGGAGAAGCTCGACGAGAACGCCGAGCGCCTCGGCAAGATCTTCCGCGACGAGCTCTCCAAGATCGTCTGCCCGAAGATCAAGCAGGTCCGCGGCAAAGGCCTCCTCAACGCCGTCGTCTTCGAGAAGGGCTTCGAGGCCTGGAACGTCTGCATCGCCCTCCGCGATGCCGGCCTCCTCGCCAAGCAGACCCACGGCAACATCATCCGCTTCGCTCCCCCCCTCGTGATCACCGAGAAGGAGCTCCGCGAAGCCCTCGTCATCATCAAGTCCGTGTTCGAGAAAATCGTCTGATCGGACGCGATGCGGGAAAGGCCGTCCTTCGGGGCGGCCTTTTCTTTGCCCACTCTTTCCCGCGGCCGCACTCTTCCCGCGACCGGGAGGCAGCGAAGCAGGAAATCAGCCCTGTCCCCAAAGGGTTGCCGTCGCCGGCACTCGGAAGGCCAAGGCGATTGCGGCAGCTCTGTCCCTCGACTACACTAAGCATAGAGCCGTCTTGGGCGCGGCGGGGAGCGGGGAGCGGGGAACCAGGAGCGAGCGGTGGACTCAAGAATCGTCAACCAAAAGGCCTTGGAATACACGGACCGGATAGTCCGCCTTACTCCCGTCGTCATCCAGCAACTTGGCCTGGAAAAGCGCACCGCCCACCTCAAGATCGAGGAATTCTACATTTCCTGCATTCCCTTTGATCTTTCGCTGAAGAAGGCGAGCCTTCTCGCGTTCCTGAGCGAGCCAGAGGTTAAGCTTTTTTCCGGAATGGCCAAGAAACCCCAAAAACTTTCCCTGACCTTCAATTTGCCTTACGCTTCAAAGCCCGCCACTTTTTTCATCCTTGCCGACATCCTGGCGTTCAGGAAGCCTGCCGCGCCCTCGCCCTATTGCTTCATCGACGTCAGCTTCCGAGAAGCTCCCTTGGTGCTCAAGGAAATTCTCGTGGCGCATTTCATGGAGAACGATGAGGCGGAACGCTTTTGGAAAGAGACCCCGGACGAGGCTCTATCGCCCGAGGGGATACTCGCGGTGCTGGACAGCAGCCGCCTCACTCCGCTCAAGGAAGGCTCCTCCATGGAGCGGCTCAAGGTTTGCGCCCTCTCGCCGCGCCACGCCCGCCTTTTCGGCGAGTTCGAGAGCCCTCCCCCCGGCAAGGGAGACATCCTCGATTTCGAGCCGAGCGAGGGGGACAGTGCTTGCATCGTCCGCGGTACCTGCCTGGACTTCCGCCCCTTCGCCGAAGCTCCCGGCTTCGCGTTCCTGGAACTCGAGCTGCAATTCGGCGCGCGACTCCACATGAAGATGAAGCGCCACCTCGCCGGCAAGCGGCAGAAGGGCGAGGAAAAGGAAGAAGGCCGTGGCGAACAGTAAAAGCCAGAAAGAACAGTCCCTGGACAGGCGCATCTTGGGCATGGCGACGGGCAAAACCCTGCGCATGGCGGAGTTCCTCCTCGAAGACGCCGAACTCCAAGCCCTTCAAGACTACGCGAACCAGGTTTCGATCCGGCGCCTCGGTTTCAACGACCACGGACCGGTTCACATGAGAAAGGTTGCAATCAACGCGCTCGCGATGGCCGACCTGATGGCCAAAGGGAACGTCAAGCTCTCGCTCGAAGCCGAGGAGATCGGAAGCCCCGAGGATTCGGCGACGGCCCTGCTTCTGGCCGCGATGCTCCACGACGTCGGCATGAGCGTCGGGCGCCAGAGCCACGAGATGAATTCCGCCATTCTCGCCGCCCCGATCGCCTCGCGCCTCCTCGCCGCGGTGTATGCCGAATCCATCGAGATGCAGGTGATCCTCCGCAGCCTGGTCCTTGAATGCGTCGAAGGTCACATGGCCACCCAGCGAGTCCACTCGCTCGAGGCCGGCATCATCCTCATTGCGGACGGCTGCGACATGGAAAAAGGCCGTTCCCGGATCCCGATGCTCCTTGGCAACGACCCACGGGCAGGGGACATCCACCAATATTCCGCGGCCTCCATCGAAAGGGTTGGGATCGGCCCGGGCGAACGCCACCCGATCCGCATCTCCGTGGAAATGACGGAATCCGTCGGATTCTTCCAAGTCGAGGAAGTACTGCTGCAGAAGATAGCGGTCAGTCCCGCGAAGGGCTATGTGGAGCTGGAGGCGAGGGTCGTCGGGCAGGAGCCGCGCCGCTACCTCGGCTAGTCCTTTCGCCGCCGCCCGCGACGGGGAGCGTCAGCGTGAACAAGGCTCCCCCCTCGGCCCGCGCCGCATAGGAAAGCCAGCCGCCTGCCCCCCGCGCGATGCTCCGCGCCAAGGCAAGGCCGATCCCCGATCCCTTCGCCTTCGTGCTGTAGAAAGGTTCAAAGAGCCTGTCGACCGACTCCTCCGGGACTCCCGGTCCGGAATCCGCGACCGAAAT
>JAEUJG010000207.1 GCA_016794765.1 Spirochaetaceae bacterium
AGGCCGCCGTCGCGGAGGCGATAGGCGAAATCGGTCCACTTGCCCTCGCCCTGGTCGAAGCGGAAGGAGATCGCGCCGTCCCAGGAGGCGGCCAGCGAGGGCGCCAGGTAGAGGCGGAAGGCGGCCTCGCCGGTGGCGGCGGCGGGCGCGGGCTGCGCGGCCGGCGCGCCGGAACCGGCGGCCGCCGGATCGGCGGGCGCGGCGGCGGCGGGCGCGGCGAGGAGGCTGTCGGGCAGGTAGCCGGGCGGCAGGGCGGAAAGGCCGGTCCAGGAGAAGCGGCGGCTCCGCGAAAGGACGAGCCGGGACTGCGGGACGGCGCCTTCGGCCGCGGTCCCGCCCAGGGCGGCCGAACCGGCCGCCGGCTTCAGGAGCCACTCCTCGCCGAAGCCCAGGAAGGCCTCCAGGAGCTTCTGGCGGCGGAGGTCCTCGTCGCGGATTACGTCGCGGAGCTCCTTGGAAAGGACGACGAAGGTGGCCTTGCCCTCTACGCCGGGGGCGGGAGCTTCCGCCTCGGCGGCCTCCACGATCGAGCCGGGCTTGGCGGGCTGGGAGCCGGCCGCGCCGGGACTTCCGGCCGCGGGGGCGGCGGCCGGCTGGCCGGCGCCGAGGGCGGTCTCGTCGCCGGAGCGGCCCGACCAGTCGGCGACCAGCCGGCGCTCGCCGTCGAAGCGGATCCGGAGCGGGGTGCCCTCGAACAGGAGGGCGCCGCTTTCCTCGGCGATGGAGGAATAGTTGAAAACCTTGGAGACGGTGGGCAGCTCCAGGCGGATCTGGCGGCGGACCGCGTCGGTGAAGAGGCCGAAGCGCGGCGAGAAGAGGTCGACGTCGACGCGGCCGTCGTCGATCATCTCCTGGAAGAGCTCGGGCCGCCAGGAGCGGGAGAAGACGAGGTCGACGCGCGCGGGCGAATTGGCGGCGGAGGCCAGGGCCGGCGCGGCGGCGCTTTCCTTGGCCTCGTCGAAGAGGCGCATGGTGTTCGAGAAGACGTAGCCGCGGCTTCCGTCCTCCGTGAGGACGTGGAACCAGTCGCCGGGCAGGGGCTCGCCGCCCGAAGTGACCGCCTCGCCTTCGACCTTGGCGAGGGCCTTCACCGACTGCCCCTCATGGAGGCGGTAGACGCGACGGGCGCCGTTGGAGGGTTTTTCGCGGACAGGGAGGCCGTCGCGGGAGGCGACGAGGTAGAGGCTCGCGCTGTCGCCGAACTCGGCGACCCGGGCCGCGGCCTTGCGCTTGCTCGGGAACAGCTCCACCTGCCAGAGCGGCAGCTCGAGCTTTTTCTTCCCGTCGAGCGAGCCGACGACATAGACCTTGTTGATGTTCGAGCGGATGTAGACCGGCACGACCGAGCCCGCGGGCAGGGGGCCTTCGGGCGCCGTCCAGAGGATCACTCCCCAGCCGAGGCGGCGGGAACAGGAGGAAAGTCCCCCGAAAAGGACCAGAACGAGGAGGGCGAGGGCGAAAAGGCCCCGCCCGGAGCGAAGAGGCCGAGGCGTCATAGGGAATTAGTCTACACCCCTGCCGGGCCTTCGTGCAAGCCGCGCCCTTGCCAACGGCGATCCTGCGCTATACTGTAAAGGACGCCCCCGGACGGCCCCGGGCCGAAGGGGCGGGAAAGCGAAGGTAGCGTATATGCCCCCCGCGGGCCCCAGCAGCTCACGGCGCCGCCGGAAAGGCGCCCGGCGATGAGCGACCAGATCCAAGCCCCCTCCGGCCCCGTCGCCGTCATAGAAATCGGTTCCACCGGCATCCGCCTCGTCGTCGCCCAACTCGGCGGCGGCGGATACCGGATGCTCGACCGGGCCGGCAAGCCGAGCCGGATCGGCCGCGACGTGTTCACGAACGGCTATGTCAGCCGCGAGGCGGTCCGCGAAAGCATCGCGGTCCTCCTCGCCTACCGCGAACTCCTCAAGGGCTACGGCATCGAGCCCGGCGACGCGCGCGTCATCGCGACGAGCGCCCTCCGCGAGGCGGCCAACCGCGACACCTACGTGGACCGGGTCGCCCTCCAGACGGGCTTCCGCGTCGCCGTCGTCGAGGACATCGAGGAAAACCACCTCATGTACCTGGCCGTCCAGCACGCCCTCCAGGACGAGCGCCGCGTCCTCTCCCGCTCCAACGCGATGATCCTGGAGGTCGGCGGCGGCTCCACGGAGATCATGCTCCTGCGCCGCGGCAGGATGGCCGCCGCCCACTCCCTGCGCATCGGCACCGTCCGAGTGGACGAGCTCGTCCGCGGCTCGGGCTCCGCCCAACCCTACATCCGCCAGTTTCTCGAGGACAACGTCCGCACCGCCTGCGACCTCCTCGAGGAGGAGCTCCCCCTCGAATCGGTGAAGACCTTCATCGTCATCGGCTCCGACGCCCGCCTCGCGGCCTCCCGCGTCGCCGCCGAGCGCTTCGAGGAATACTCCGTCGTCGGCCGCGAGGAATTCTCCAAATTCGCCGACGAGGTCGCGGCGCTGTCGCCGGAGGACTGCGTCGCCCGGCTCCGCCTGCCCTGGTCGGACGCCGAGGGCGTCGGCCCCGGACTTTCCATCGAGCGCCTCTTCCTGGAGCGGACGGGCGCCGAGGCAGTCGTCGTGCCCAACGTCTCCATCCGCGAGGGCATCCTCCTCTCCGTGGCCCGGGGCCCGGACACCGAGCACGAGGGCGAGATGCGGCGCCAGGTCGCGGCGAGCGCGGCCTCCCTCGGCCGCAAGTTCCGCTACGACGAGGCCCACGCCCAGCAGGTCGCCGTCCTGGCCCTCGCGCTCTACGACGCCATCCGGCGCGAGCACGGCCTCGGCGAGCGCGAGCGCCTCCTCCTCGAGGTGAGCGCCCTCCTCCACGACATCGGCACCTTCATCCGCACGAGCGGCCACCACAAGCACTCCGAGTACATCGTCCAGAACTCGGAGATCTTCGGCCTCAACCGCAGCGAGCTCACCATCGTCGCGAACGTCGCCCGCTACCACCGCAAGGCGCCGCCCTCGAACACGCACGTGAACTTCATCGCCCTGCCGCGGGAGGACCGCATCGTCGTGCTCAAGCTGGCGGCCATCCTCCGCGTCGCCGACGCCCTGGACCGCGGCCACGACCAGCGCCTCCGCGAGGTGGCCTTCGAACGCCGCGAGGACCGCCTCGTCATCCGCGCCGCCGGCGCCGAGCGCGCGGACGGCCGCGGCTCGGGCGGCGACTTTTCACTCGAACGCCTCTCCCTCGCGGAGAAGGGCGACATGTTCGAGGACGTCTTCGGCCTCGAGCCGATCCTGAGTTAGAAGGGAACCATGGCCTCCGAGTATTTCTTCAACCGCGAGCTCTCCTGGCTCGAATTCAACGCCCGCGTCCTCGAGGAAGCCCTCGATCCGGAGAATCCGCCCCTCGAGCGGCTCAAGTTCCTGGCGATCGTCGGCTCCAACTTCGACGAGTTCTTCATGGTCCGCGTCGCCTCCCTCAAGGCGCGGATCCGCGCGGGAGACGCCGACCGCGACTCCGCCGGCCTCGCGCCCGCCGAGGCCCTGGAGGCGATCTCGCGCCGCGCCCGGGAGATCGCGGGGAGGCAGTACGAGTGCCTCCTCCAACAGATCCTGCCCGCCCTGGCCGCCGCCGGCCTCGCCGTCGTACGCCCCGCCTCCTGGACCGGGGCCGAGCGGCGCTGGCTCGAGCTCCACTTCGCCGAGCGGATCGCCCCCCTCCTCACGCCCCTCCGCGTCGTACCCGGAGAGGAATTCCCCACGACCGGCAACCTCCGCGTGCACGCCGCCTTCCTCCTCCGCCCGGAGGAGGGCTCGGCCCTAGCGAGCCTCGACGGCGAACCCACGCAGGCCGCCGCGGCCCTGGCCGCCGGCGCGGCCGCCGGCCCGGCCACCAGCCCGGCCACCACACCGGCCGCCGTCCCGGCCGGCCCGGCCATCGCCCCGGCACCGGCCGCCCCCTTCCCGCCCTTCCCGGCGAATCAGTCCGCCTCGGCCGGCGCCCCGCCCCCCGGCGCCGCCGGCCCCGCGGTGGACTGCCTGGCCGTGGTGCAGGTGCCGCGCAACCTGGACCGCTTCATCCGCCTGCCCACGGAGGGTCCGGGCCTGCGCCTGGCGCTCCTGGACGACGCGGTCGCCGCCTTCGGCGCCCGCCTCTTCCCGGGCTACGCGGTGCGCGAGAGCATACTCTTCAAGGTGACCCGCGACGCCGACATCGGCGTGGACGAGGAGCGGGACGAGGACTTCATCGCCGCGATGGAGGAGATCCTGGCGGACCGGCAGAACTCCTACCCGGTGCGGATGTCCGTCAGCGCCGACAGCGAAGACCTGGCCGAGCGGCTCAGGATCGCCGTCGGCCTCGAGCCCTCGGACCTCTACACCCTGCCGGGACCGATCGACCTTCGGAGCTTCATGGAGCTCGCCCTCCTTCCGGAAACCGACTTCCCCGGCGCCGACGCCCTGCGCTACCGCCCCTGGCGGCCCCTCCGCTCGCCCGAGCCGCCGGAGGGTTCCACGATCTGGGACGAGATCCGGAAGGGCGACCTCCTCCTCCACGCGCCCTACGAATCCTTCGATCCCGTGGTCCGCTTCCTGGACGAGGCGGCCCAGGATCCGGACGTCCTCGCGGTCAAGATGACCCTCTACCGCACCTCGAGCTCCTCGCCCCTCCTCAAGGCCCTGGCCAAGGCCGCGCGGAACGGCAAGCAGGTCGCCGTCCTCGTCGAGGTGAAGGCCCGCTTCGACGAGGAGCGGAACATCGCCTGGGCGAGCCGGCTGGAACAGGCCGGCGCCATCGTGATCTACGGCGTCGCCCGGCTCAAGGTGCACGCCAAGGCCGCCCTCGTGGTCCGCCGCGAGGAGGACGGCTCCATCCGCCGCTATCTCCACCTCTCCACCGGCAACTACAACGAAAAGACGGCCCGGCTCTACGCCGACCTCTCCCTCTTCACGGCGAACGACGACCTCTGCCGGGAAGCCTCGATCTTCTTCAACATGATCACCGGCTACTCGGCCGTGCAGGAGCTCCGCCATCTCGCGGTCGCCCCCTTCGACCTCAAGGCGCGCATCATCGCCGCCATCGGCAGGGAGGCCCAGCGCTCCAGCCCCGAGGCACCCGGCCTCGTCATGGCCAAGATGAACTCCCTCGTGGACGAGGACGTGATAACGGCCCTGTACCGCGCGAGCGCCGCCGGCGTCAAGGTGATGCTCAACGTGCGCGGCGTCTGCATGCTCGTGCCGGGCGTCGCGGGCCTCTCGGAGAACATCAGCGTCGTCAGCGTGGTCGGCCGCTATCTGGAGCACGCGCGGGTCCTCTACTTCCGCAACGGGGGCGCCGAGGAGCTCTACCTTTCGAGCGCGGACTGGATGCCGCGCAACCTCGAGCGCCGCGTCGAGCTCATGTTCCCCGTCCTGGACGAGGCCCTGCGCTCCCGCGTCAAGGACATCCTCCTGGCCTACTTCCGCGACACGGCCAAGGCCCACCGCCTCGGCCCCTCCGGCCGCTGGAATAAGCTCGCCCCCGCGGCGGGCGAGGAGCCCTTCTCCGCCCAGGCCTGGTTCTACGAAAGCGTGAAGCGGCGCCACGCCGCGGAGGAAAATCCCGCGGAGCGCGAGCTCCAGGTCAGGCGGCGGCCGAGCTAGGCGCCGGCCCTCGGGCGGGCGGCGCCGGGATGCGTTAGGCTTTAGGCATGAAGCACCCCCTCGCCGCCCTTTTCGCCTTTTCCCTCCTGGCCGCGGCCTGCGGCCCTTCCGCCTGCGTGGCGCCGGCGCCCGAACCGCCGGCGGAGTACCGCTCACTGCCCAAACCCGCCGCCGGCCCCGCCCTTGCCGATCCCCGCGAGGCCGCCCTGGCCGCGGGCGCCCTCGAGGTCTTCGAGTACCGCGGCGAGCGCCTCGATTCCCTCGAAAACTACCGCGACAACTCCATCAAGGGTCCCCAGGCCGTCGATCCCGCGACCTATCGCCTCGAAGTGGGCGGGCTGGTGTCGCGCCCCCTCTCCCTCGGCTACGAGGAGGCGCTCGCCCTGCCCTCCTTCCAGCGCCTGGTGACCCTCCACTGCGTCGAGGGTTGGACGGCGACCGTCCTCTGGGAGGGTCCCCGCGTCCTCGAGCTTCTCGAGCGCGCGGGCGCCGACCCCGCGGCGAACACCCTCGTGCTCTACGCGGCCGACGGCTATTCGACCTCGATTCCCCTCGCCGACCTCAGGGCCCGCGACATGATCCTGGCCGCCAGGTCGAACGGCCTTCCCCTGAGCCACGCACGCGGCTTCCCCTTCCAGCTCGTGGCCGCCGACAAATGGGGCTACAAGTGGATCAAGTGGGTGACCCGGCTGGAAGTCTCCGCCGACGCCAAGTTCCGCGGTTTCTGGGAGGAGCGGGGCTACAGCCTCCGCGGCGAGCTCGACGAGGCGCGCTACGAGGAGGGGCCCTCGCCGGAGGGCGCCACGGCCAAGTGAGGCCCCTCGCCTTGCGCCGGCGCCCCGCGCGGCCTACACTCGAAGCCGGAGGCGACAAGCGATGAAGAAAGTCTGCGTGCTCCTGGCCGATGGCTTCGAAGAGGTCGAGGGCCTGACCCCCATCGATTACCTGCGCAGGGCGGGCCTCGAGGTGCGCGTCGCCGGCGTCACCGGCAAGGACGTCGTCGGCGGCCACGACATCCGCGTGGACACCGACATCACCGTCGACGAGATGGACGAGGACTTCGACGCGATCGTAGTGCCCGGCGGCGGGCAGGGGTCCAAGAACATCGCCGCCGACGCCGACGCGGTGGAGCTCGTCAAGCGGCACTTCGCCGCCGGCAAGCTCGTCGCCGCCATCTGCGCCGCGCCGGTCGTCGTCCTCCACGAGGCCTGCGGCATCCTGGCGGGCCGGCGCTTCACCTGCTTTCCCGGACTCGAGGGCAAGGCGGCCGGCGCCGCCTTCTCCCCGGACCGCGTCGTCGCCGACGGCAACCTGATCACCGCCCGCGCGGCGGGCTGCTCCGGCGAATTCTCCTACGCGATCATCAACCACCTCCTCGGCGAGGAGGCGGCGGACAAGCTGGCGGAAACGGTGCTCCTGGGCTAGGAGCCGCCCGCGGCCGCGACGCCGCGGCCGCCAGCCCTCACGCAAGGGCGGCGCCCTCTCGCCCGCCCGCTTGCCCAAGCCGCCGCGCCGGCGGGATACTGGCGGCGTGAAAAAACTCCTCTCTTCCATCCCGGATGTCCGCGTGCGGCGCTCCCTGGCCGCCTCCACCGTGGACGCCGGACTCTGGGCCCTGATGTTCGGCTTCGCCGAATACTTCATCCTGCCCTTCGCCATCCTCTTCGGCGCCGACGCCCTCCAGACGAGCCTCGTCTCCGGCATGGGCCAGCTCGGCGTGGCCGCCGCCCAGCTCCTCGGCCCGCCCCTCGTCGTCCTCGTCGGCTCCCGGCGCCGCCTCTCCCGCGGCGCGGTCCTCGTCCACGCGGCGAGCTGGGCGGCGCTCTACGCGGTCGCCGCGATCACCCGCGAGCCCTGGACGGTCGTGGTCCTCTACTCGCTCGGCCTCTTCGCCACCTCCCTCGCCGGCCCCGGCTGGCTTTCCTGGATGAACGACCTTGTCCCCCCGCGGATCCGCGGCGCCTTCTGGGGCGAGCGGAACCGCGTCGCCGGCCTCGCGCAGTTCGCCGCCATCGCCTCAGGCGGCCTCGTCCTCCGCCTCGCCGAGCCCGCGGGCCGGACCCTGGAGGCCTTCGGCCTCCTCTTCGGCCTCGCGGCCCTCGCCCGCGGCCTCTGCGTCGTCGCCCTCGGGCGCCAGCACGAGCCGCCCCCCGCCCCGCCCGAACCCGGCGAGGAAGGCGGACTCCGCGCCTTCCCGGGCGGCCTCGGCGGCACGGGCTTCGGCCGCTTCGTCGCCTTCTCGGTCCTCCTCACCTTCTCCGCGAACGTGATGGGCCCCGTGTTCTCCGTCTACCTCCTCAAGTCCCTCGGCCTCGACTACTTCTCCTACACGGCCGTCACGATGATCGCGATGGTCCTCTCCTTCCTCGCCATGGTCTATTGGGGCCCGCTCGCCGACCGCTTCGGCAACCGGCGCATCCTCCTCGTCACCTCGGGCGCCCTGCCCCTCGTCGCACTCGGTTGGGCCTTCGCGCGCACGATTCCCGCCATGCTCGTCCTCCAGGCCTTCTCCGGTTTCGTCTGGGCCGGCGTGAACCTCGCCACGACAAACTACATCTTCGACAGCGTGCCGAGCCGCAAGGTCGCGGGGACGATGGCCGGCTTCAACGCGCTCTCCAACGTCGCCGCTTTCGCGGGCTCGCTTGCGGGCGGCCTTCTCGCCACCGCGGTCGCCGGCCTCCGCCTGCCCTTCCTGGCGCCCGGCAACCTCGAGCTCGTCTTCCTCGCCTCCGCCCTCCTCCGCTTCCTCGTCTACCTCTTCCTGGGCAGGGGCTTTCCCGAACCCCGCGAGGTCGAGCGCTCCCCCTCGGTGCCGCACTTTTACGTCTACCAGCCCTTCACGCGGATCGTCGGGCGCTTCATGACGCTGCCGGAGGAGGAGAACGAAGGGGAAAAATCCGGGAGCTGATCCTGCGCCGCTGGCGGGCGCAACCTGCCCGCGCGCTTCCCTGTCCAATGGGGCATGAGCGATACAAGCCTGCACGCGCGATCCTTCGACCTTCGCTATTGCGAGATGAACGGCTTCGGCGAGGCGACGCCGGTGGCCCTGGCCGACCTCTTGGAGGAAGCCTCCTTCACCCACTGCGCCGAGTCCGGCTGGGACATCTACCGCCTCGTCGGCGAAGGCTACGGCTGGGTCCTCCTCCGCGGCGCGCTCGAGATGAAGCGCTACCCGCGCTACGGCGAGGGCCTCGTCGTGGAGACCTGGGTCTCGGAGGCGCGGCGCTTCTACGGCACCCGCGAATACCGAATCGCCACGCCGCGGGGCGAAGAGCTCGGCTACGCCCGCGCCCTCTGGCTCTTCCTCAGCCTGGAACGGCGCCGGCCCCTGCCCATCCTCGACGACATCGTCGCCGCCTGGGCGCCCAACGGCCGGAGCGCCGGTCCCCTAGAGTTGACCGAGGTCGCCGGTCCGGCCGGCCCCCCCGGCACGGGAGCGGCGGCGGCGGCTGGGGCGGCGGCCCTTGAGGCGCAGGGCGCCGCGCCCCGCTTCGACGTCCGCTTCTCCGACATCGACACGAACGGCCACGTCAACAACGTGCGCTATCTTTCCTGGGGTTTCGAGGCCCTGCCCCTCGGCTTCCGGGAGGAGCGCGTCCTGACCGCCATCCGAGGCCAATACAAACGCGAGGTCACCTACGGCTCGGCGGTGAGCCCCCTCGTCGCGGAAGGCGGGCACGAGGGCGAGCTCGCCCTCGGCATCTACGCCGAAACGCCCGCAGGCGAGCGCTACCTCGCCGCGGCGGCCGAAACGCGCTGGGCGCCGCGGCCGCCCGAGGCCCTTCGCGGCCCGCGGCGGCTCTTGTACCCGGGCAAGGCGATGGTCGACCGGGCCGCGGCTGCCCTCGCCGGAGCGGCCTCGGCCGCGAGCTCCGCGGCGAGCTCGGCCGTCGCCGCCGTCGCGACCAAGGCGACGCGGAGCCCTTCGACCTAAAAAAACGCCGCCCCCGACTGGGAGCGGCGTTCGT
>JAEUJG010000228.1 GCA_016794765.1 Spirochaetaceae bacterium
CAGTTTCAATCCACGCGCCCGCGAAGGGCGCGACGCTTTCTGACAGTTGTTGGCCAACAAGATCAAAAGTTTCAATCCACGCGCCCGCGAAGGGCGCGACTCAGGGTCGCCGCAATCGATCTGTCCAATTCGATGTTTCAATCCACGCGCCCGCGAAGGGCGCGACAAGAGCGCCGCCGATGTTTTGCGACAGTCTACGCGTTTCAATCCACGCGCCCGCGAAGGGCGCGACTTTGGCGGCTTGGTCGGGGTGGTACAACCTATCGGTTTCAATCCACGCGCCCGCGAAGGGCGCGACCGGGCCACGCATGGCTATGAGCTACGGTAGGTAAAGTTTCAATCCACGCGCCCGCGAAGGGCGCGACTTAGCAAACGGCATCAAAAGCCCATATTCGCGCTTGTTTCAATCCACGCGCCCGCGAAGGGCGCGACTTGTGCAGGGACAGGGACGGCCGGCTGACGCTCGAGTTTCAATCCACGCGCCCGCGAAGGGCGCGACGATGGAGACAAGATAGCAGGGCGCCGCCTCTGAAGTTTCAATCCACGCGCCCGCGAAGGGCGCGACAATTTATCCTTAGTTTCCAACTCTTCTTTTTTTTGTTTCAATCCACGCGCCCGCGAAGGGCGCGACCCATCGCCGGCGCCATGTATCTAACTAGCCATTCGGTTTCAATCCACGCGCCCGCGAAGGGCGCGACTCAGGGTCGCCACAAGCGATCTGTCCAATTCGGTGTTTCAATCCACGCGCCCGCGAAGGGCGCGACACCCGGACTCCTATTCCAAGCCCACCGAGGCCATGTTTCAATCCACGCGCCCGCGAAGGGCGCGACTGGACGCTATCGAGCGCGAGGCGAAGGAGCTTAGGTTTCAATCCACGCGCCCGCGAAGGGCGCGACAGACCTCCGTCTCCGCCCCTCGCCTGTACTCCTCGTTTCAATCCACGCGCCCGCGAAGGGCGCGACGCGCCGCAAGGAGAGATGCAGGGCGCGGCCGGTTGTTTCAATCCACGCGCCCGCGAAGGGCGCGACACCAGTCGGGCGCTCAGGTTGCCGTCGAGGTGCGGTTTCAATCCACGCGCCCGCGAAGGGCGCGACGAGTTGACCTTGCGCGGCCGCGCGGCGCTTGCCGGTTTCAATCCACGCGCCCGCGAAGGGCGCGACAAATGATCGGTATGACTTTTTTTTTCGATTACCAGTTTCAATCCACGCGCCCGCGAAGGGCGCGACCATGATTGACAAAGGGAGCGAAATGCTAAATACTGTTTCAATCCACGCGCCCGCGAAGGGCGCGACCTCGGGCAAGCTCGAGACGCCCCACGCCTACGGATCGTTTCAATCCACGCGCCCGCGAAGGGCGCGACCGTATACTGTCTAAGTATATACCAATAAAGGCCAATCTCGCGCTAGATCGCGAACCAATAGAATATCGTCGTTGATTAGTCTCAACAATCCTTCCCTGATTTTTCAAATATCGCTGGAATATGGAATTATTCCTGTTGCGAAGTTGCTGGGGTTTTATGTGTGATTGAGGTTCGCGCGGCGTGCGGCCTTTGCCTTGCCGTCGCAACCAATCCCATCTCGTAGCTTTCCGGAGTCGCCCTGCCATGGGCGTTATTTCTGCCTTCGCGCACCTGCCATTATAGGCGATCGTTCGTCGGAACAAGCTAGACGATAATCGGATCGTCCGGATCTTTCCCGGGCTTCGCTCCGACATGCTCGACACGCCGCTTCCAGTTGGCGCCAAGGTAATAGTAGCGCAGGCTGTCGACCTCGGGATCGATGGTCGCTTCGAGCTGGTTCTTGAGAGCAACCCACTGCGCCGGCTCCACGACACATTCAAAGACGCTGAACTGCACCCTTTGGCCGAAATTCACGCAGGCTTTCGAGACCTGGCGCAAGCGCCGCTTCCCTCCAGGGCTTGATATCGCCACGTCATAGCTTACGATGACGAGCATGCCTATCTCCAGAAGAAGGGCGGATAACCGTCAAGGTCGCCGCGGATGAAGCGCGCCAGGAGGTTCGCCTGTACGAAGTACAGGAGTCCGACGGGGATCTTCTCGCCGAGGTAGGGATGTTCGATCTCGTCCTGCTTGCGGCTCTGGTATTCGACCAAGACGGTCTTCCTCGTATCGTCGTCCATCACGATGCCGCCGCCCTCCGAGCGCTTGAAGCCCCGTGCCGCGACCTGTCGCCGGTTGATGAGGGAAAGCACGAGGCGGTCCGCGACGGACGGGCGAAACTCCTCCATGACGTCGAGGGCGAGACCGGCGCGGCCGGGCCTGTCGCGATGGAGGAAGCCCACGGCGGGATCAAGGCCCACGCTCTCGAGAGCGGATCGCACATCGTGCATCACGAGGGTATAGACGAAGGACAGCAGGGCGTTCACGGGATCGAGGGGTGGCCGCCGGTTGCGCTCCCCGAAATGGAAGTCGCCCTTCTGGTCCACGATCAACTCGTTGAAGCAGCTGAAGTACTCGGCGGCCGCCATGCCCTCGATGCCGCGGATGGAGTCAACGTCGGGCGCCCGGCTTATCGAGTCCATGAGCCTGTCCATCGCCGTCGAAGCGTCGCGCACGGACTCGGCATCGAGCCTTTCGCCATGGTCGCGGATTGCGCGGTTCATGACGATGCGGCCGTTTGCGATCTTCGCGGACACGATGTTCGCGGCGATGGCCCTCGTCGCGGCCTCCTCGTCCGCCATCCGGTATTGCTGCCTCCTTAGCAGCACATTGCCGGATACCGGTCCGCGCACGGAGGCGAGAAAACGGCCATGCTCCGTCAGGAAGGAGATGCCTACATCGCGTTCCGCGCAGGACCCGAGAAGGAAGGGCGAAACGAGGACGTTGCCGAAGCACACGACGCTCCCGATGGTGTGCACCGGCATCTGCGCCGCCGTCTTGCCCTCCCGTTCCACGACGATGGTCTCGCCTTCCTTCCTGAGGTAGGACCCTTGGGAGCTCACGTACAGGGTGTTGAGCAGCTTCCTCATCGACCACACTCCTTGCGCACCGCTTCGATGGACTCCGCGACGAATCGTCCGACCCGTCGCCCGCCGTTCCCCGCCCACTTCGGCATGCACGGCTCCACGAGGGAGCAGCGGTCGCATTTCGCCTTCACGTAGGCCGCCTGGGGAGTCACGCCCGACGCGATGAGCGACATCGCATGTTTCACCGCCTCCATCGTTGCCGCCCGGAGCTCCGAGCCGATCACCACATGGGTGCGCCGGTGCGATCCGAGATAGTAGAAATCGCCGCGGGGCACCTCGACGCCGAGCATCTCCTCGAGGCAGAAAGCCTGGGCGCAGAGCTGGATCCGGTCGCAGTCGACTTCCTTGTCCTTTCCGCGCTTGAACTCGACCGGCACCGCCTCGCAAGGCTTGCCCGCTTCCGTCAGCCTTATTTCGACGAGGTCGGCCTTCCCGATGAGCCCGCGGGCGAGGGACCTGAGCGCCATGCCGTACTCCTGCCTGAAGAGCCTCCGCGACTCGTGCCCCTCCGTGTCGACCCGCTCATGGAGGACCTTGCCCTCGGCCGTGTAGCGGTTCTCCTCCCACAGCCCCTCCACATGGATGAGGGCGAATTGCCGCTCGCAGAACGCCAGGTGCTGGAGCGCTGAAATCGGCACAAGATCCTCTTCGGCGAACATCACGACCTCTTTCCAATTGGCATATTTATAATAAATATCAAAAAGGGGGCGCACCGCGAACAAGCCGCGGCGCCCCCTCGCTCCAGCCTCCTCGCCGGCATCGGCGCGCGCCGATGCCGGCTCCGGTGGCTTCCGCTACCCCCACTCGGCCATCAGGTGACCGAAACAACCGTCTTGAACTGCGAGAGCTCCTTGCCGTCGAGAGTGATACGATAATCGGAGAAATCTCGAGGGGGAAGGGCCTGGTCACTCGCCCTTTCGACCTTCAACCTATCGAAAACCTCGTGCGCCGGTTTGTTGCCCATGAGGGAACCATGTTCGAAGATGACGAGTCGCTGTGCGCTCATGAGTCCTCGGGCGGCGGAACGATCATGTTCAAACATGTTCTGGAGGGCTTCCCAGAAAAGCTCGAGGTCCTCCGCGGAGAAACCGGTCTGGCGCGCGAGAGGCGCGGAGACGAAACCGCAGGTCTTGTAGAGTCCATAGGGGATCGTGAACTTGCGGCCCATCGTCCTGTTGTCCCCGCCCTGCTTTTCGGCCTCGGCTTCAGTCGCGACGGCCATTCGGGTGATACTGTGCTCGGACGAGACAATCTGGTCCACCGATCGCGCGAACGTCATCTGGATCGGCCCACGAACCTGTCCACAATTAACCTTGGTCGACATAACAGCGCCAAATGTTCTAATATCAAAGAAATTATTGCACATCCATTTTTTCGCGTCCTCAGTCCGGTCGCCGCCCAAGCGCTTTCCTTCATCCTTGCTGAGATCAACCCCGAGCGCCTGATATGCCCGCGCGTGTTGGCTGTTGAGGACCGCCTTTTCCTTGACATAGATTTCGTAGGGCGGCTGTTCTCCCTTGGCGAGGCCGACGTAGTTCCGGACTTTTCTCTTGAGGCAGACATCGGTAACGAGACCGTTCCCGGTTTCCGCGTCGATCCTCGGAAGGTTGCCGGCATCGGGATCTCCGTTCGGATTGCCATCCTTGACATCAAAAAACAGGACAAAGTCGTAACGATTAGTTAGTTCCATGTTTTCCTTCCTTTTCTATCAGTTGTCTTTTTTCGTGAAAAAATCCTGACGCTGATGGTAATACCCTATGGCGAAACGCCCCTGCTCATGGAGATCGAGATGGGCCGGGAAATCCCCCACGTGTCCGACGATTTCGCCTATAAGGCGTTCGAGATTGACGACCCGCCCCTTGTTTTCGATCTTCGCGAGATGGTGGTTCTTGAGCCGCATAAGGGTGCCAAAAACCGACACCGGAGCGCTGCAGGCTGAACCGTAGTACTTCTCCCGGATAGTCGCGTTCAGGCCAGGACTCGCCTCTTCCTGGATCTTTTCCAGGACCGCGAAGAGTCGCCCGAACTGGTAGCCGACGGATGGTTGATCCGTATCGAGTGCCATGGCAATCTCCTTTATGTTGTTTTGCGGATGCTCGCGTAAATGGCGGTTGAGATAGGCCTTGATGAGGGCAGCGCGGACAGGCTTGACCCGGTTTTCGCTATCGCTGTTGATCCGCCGGAGAGCGGCCTGCAAGATGGTTGCCGGGTAAGGCCGCCCTGCCATGATCGAGCGCATGAAGTCGCCCGCCAGGTTCGGGGGAATGTTCTCGCTCTTGTCCTGGACCGCCACATTCACGAGTAGCCGCCACAGCGAATAGAACTCTGGCTCCTTGGGCGGCTTCACGATCGCGAGGTCTTGGTAATGTCGCCGAATGTTGCCAGCAAAATCGGCGACCGTACCCACCTCCCAGAAACGTACCGAGATCCTCGCTGAGTTCGGCGAAAGACCGAGCGCATAGAATCGGTCCTCTCCAGGATCGTCCATATAGGATCCCGTCTCGGTCGACATGAAAAGGTTCCTTATCCTTTCCGTGCCGGATTCAGGATCATCCCTAGGCGGTTCCGCAAAGAAAAAGGCGAAGTCGTCTTCGAAATGCGTGCGTCGTGCGGACCAAAAGACCATCGTCGCGTCGCCGACCGCCAGTCTCTGTCTCGAATTCTTTCCGAGCAGGGTATTGAGAGCCGTTGTGTATGCGAACGCGGCTCTTTTTCCGATCGGGGCGTTGAAATTTTTTTGCTTTGAGTAGGAACAGAACGGATCCTGGTTGAACGAGACGAATGTTCGTTCTGCCTTCCCATCAGTTCCGTAGACCCCCTTGATGCCAGCAGGCTCAAGACGGACGATTTCCGCATGTCGACCGCTGACAAGGCAATAACCATTCTCTTCGCCGTCTGGCCGGGCATCGTCCACCGCACGTCGTACGCCTTCGTCAGCGGCGACAGGAAGCCATCCGGAATTGGTTTCATCCCTCATGGAAAGCGCAAGGAACGGATTGGCCTTCCTGACTGCCTCCCACAATGGATCTTGTACGATCCTTTTCCGATCCTCATCGGACACGGAGTACCTGCGTAGCGCCTGGATTCTTGCCGAATCACCTTGCAGGGTCGCCAGCTTTCCGATGAAAGCGGCATGTTGATCCGCGACTCTTTCCAAATCCGGGTTCGGCTTTGCGGAAGTCGGAACAGGGATCTGGAACAAGTATTCGATATTCTCCCATAAAAAGTTGGCCTTAACCCCATTTCCTTTCTTCTCGCCAAGGGACGGTACAAGGAAAGCTTTGCCTTGCGCCTGTCTTCCCTCTCCCTCTTTCAACTCATGAAACCGCACGAACGCGCCGGAATTGTCGATCTCAACGACGTACTGGAATCTGCGGATCTCCCATCCTTGGGGAGCAATACCGATCTCGGGATCGGAAGCCTTACGTTCGTAATACTCATTCAATGCCTGAAGAATCATCCACGCACCTCCAGCGAGGGATCGCGACGATCGGTATTGATTATGCCAGCCTCCATCCGTGCCCGGTAATAGCACGGAACAATACATGCAGGTTCGCCGTAATCCATATCATAGAGCATCCACCCTAGATCCTCCGTCTTCTCGATCGCCGGTTTCCTCGCCTCATCGCGTCCAAGCAGGCGGAAGTCGCAGGCGAACTCCCGACAACCGAGATAGGGCCGATGGAAACATTGCCCCTTGCCGGCGCGGCGCTCGAACATGGCCGCGTACTTCCCCTCGGTCTCATCGGCGCGGGCGTAGGCCTTTTCCTCGTCACCATCGGACCAATATTCGCGATCCGAGGGGATATTCGCCCTCCGCTTCTCCGGGGGGACGAATTCGAACCACGCGTGCAGCCGGTAGCGCACATCGCGCAAGAAGAGTCCGGCCCTTTGCTGCCGGCAGTCCTCGACATACAACCCCATGGCGTCGCCGCTCGAACCATCGAGCTGGGCCTGGGTCGGGCCGACGGCGATCTTCCCGACCTCGTTCCGGCGCACCGATATCCAGCGTATCGGCTCGAGCACCTCGATGCCCGTGACATGCCACTTGATGGCAGGCTTCCAGAGGATAGATTCGTAAATCGCACGCGCGGCGGACGGGGTCATGACGTCATAGCTGACGCGCTCAACTTTCATTTCCGGGCGTGTGAAGCAGGCGTAATCGCCCCACACCTCAAGGCACCAGTCCCGCATTTCCCCTCCTTTTCAATTGGTATATGCATTTGGATCATACAGGACGTCATCGATCCTGAGACCGACGATCGCGTCGTATTCGATGCCGCAAATCAAGGCAAAGAGTTCTGGAGTCACAGGCTCTATCGAGCCCCGCTTTAAAAGATCATCGAACTGGTTACAGTATACGTTCACCGTATAGCGCTGGAGCTTCCGAAGGATCCGTCTTTCAGGACCGAATTTCTTTAGATTCGCGATGAGCGACTTCCCCTCGCCATAGGGCACGAGGATTGTCTTTTGGCCGCCATCGTCGACGATATGGAAGGATTCGGAGACGGATCGGAAGTTCATGCCGCACTCGTCGCGGTCAGGCGTGAGCGCCTTGATGACGCCCTTGGCGTCAAGGGAGTTGGCCTTCCAGTACAGCTCCGAGAAATAGGGGCCAAAAACAGCCTGGTCGATGGGATCTCGCAAGCCTCCCTCGAGCATGCCCCGCGCGGTATCGCTGGCCTTCCTGAGGATGCCGAGGGGCGCCGGCCGAGGCGGCACGAAGACGACGACCTTCCCGAGCTTGCCTTCCTCGTTGAGCCGCCCTTCACGGTTGCACCTTCCCGAGGCCTGGGCGATCGAATCGAGGCCCGCAAGGGCCCTATACACGACAGGGAATGAAAAATCCACGCCCGCTTCGACGAGCTGTGTGCTGACGACGCGGATCCCGTGTCCCGCCTTCAGTTCCCCCTTGATACGCTCGATAACGTCGCTCCGATGCTGTGCGCACATGAGAGCGGAAAGATGGACGCAAGGCTTCGGCATGAGCGTATGGAGTTCCCTGCAGCTTCGTCGATCCGACACAACGCAAAGGACCTGTTCATTGGCGCACAGATCCCCTGAGATCTCATCCCAGCCTGCGCTCGTCCGTAGGTCCGCCGGGATTGACACCTCGACGCGCTTGAGCGAATCGAAGAGGGCGGCCACATCGCCCACGATTTCCCGTACGCTGCCGGGCGGCAGGCCCTTGAAACCGGATGCGTCTGGCCGCTTTTCGAACAGGGGTTGCGTAGCCGTGCAAAACAGGAAGGATACTTTGTAGTGATCTTTGAGGAGACGCATGGCCTCGAGGATCGGCTCGAGATACTCGACGGGAAGGAGCTGGGCCTCGTCTAGGATCACGACGCTGTTCGCGATGTTGTGGAGCTTCCTCGCGCGACTGACCTTGGCCGTGAAGAGCGACTCGAAGAACTGGACCGTCGTCGTCACGATGACCGGGGCATCCCAGTTTTCCGCCGCAAGCCGGGCCTGCTGGCTCGAGTCGTCATCGTCGAGGTTGGAATGGTGTTCAACGACCTGCTCGGGTCCGAGCGCTTTCCGAAAAATATCGACGTTCTGCTCGATGATGCTCGTATAGGGGATCACATAGATCACCCTCGATTTCCCATGCCGTTTCGCGTGCTCGAGGCCGAAGGCCAGGCTGGAAAGCGTTTTCCCGCCACCGGTGGGAACCGTGAGCGAGAAGAAGCCGGGGGCAAGCGCCGCAGCGGTCCGGCATTCGGCCAGCACGGAATTCCGCGCGCGATTCACAGGCCGATCGGCCTCCGCAGCGGCTGATGCGCATTTCACCGACATATATGCGTCGAAGCGCGCGAGAAGCTCGGGAATGGCAAGGTATTGGCCGCGCCTGCCTCCTTTATCCGGTACCATGTATGACTCGGTGTCGAGGAAGTCGGCGTCCACCAGGCATGAAAACAACATCCGCACCCAGAGCGAAAGATCGAGCCCCGAAGGCTCGAAGCCCCGAGGGGCCGCCTTCGGTCTGCAAGGAGCGATTAATTCTTTATAAATAGAAGGAATTCCCGCGGTTTTCGCGTTTTGCAACCGGAACGCGAGCGCCGATTGCGACCCGAGCCAATCCGCGAGGCCTGCATGGTGCCCGGCGATGCAATACGAGAGCATCCGGCCATGTCCCTTCCCGAAGATGTCCTCGATGAAACGTGCGCCCGGAGCGGAATGGTCCATCTTCCCGGCCGCCGCCCCGGCGCCGGCTTCCTCATCGAATCCGCTTTTATCGCGAAGGTAGTCCTGCCATTCCGTGGGCGCCTTGCCGACATCGTGGGCGAGGCCCGCCGCATATGCCCATTCCCCCGAGCCGAAAACCTGGGCAAAATCCCGCGCGCGTTCCGCGGTGCCGAGAAGATGATCAAGGAGCGACTGCGGCTCGTCCCAAGAACCATCTGCATTCCGGCGAACATGCGCGAACTCCGATCTGTCGCGATTTTTCTCATCCATTTTTTCTTCGCCCTTGAATCAAGCGCATAAGATGATACTCCCCCATCCCGCTCCTCCTTTGGAAAGGCGGTCGCGGGAGGGCGGCCATTCCGCGCGGCCTGCCCTCCCGCCCTACCCTCTTTTTACCTGGGCTTTTTTACATCCCTTTTCGGCTGCCTTCGAAGATACGACGGCCGGCGGGACGCCCGAGGTCCCCGTGATCCGTTAAGTGGTTTCGCCGCCGGCCGTCCCGGCGCCGGCGACGGCGGCCATCGCGCGGATTTCCGCCGCCCAACGCGCCCGGAAGTCCGGCGGCGCGACCGCCTCCGCCTGGGAGCCGAAGCGGAGGATGCGGCCGACGAGTTCCTCGTAGTGGGAGACGGGCAGGTCCAGCTCGAGGTAGGGGCCGCGCCGGGGGTCGACACCGGGACGCCGCGCCTCCGCGTCGTGCCAGACCTCGCGCGCTACGGTCTCCCGGGCCCAGCCGTAGAAGCGGGCGGTCGCGAGGCCGCGCGCCGCGCCCTTGAAGATGCCGTAGGAGCCGGACAGGAAGGCATCGAGTTCGGCGGGGCCGTCCGCGCGCGGGTCGGGACCGCGGGTTCCGGCCAGGCTTTCGAAGCGCGATACGCGGAACATGCGGAGCTCGGCGGAGGGCTCGTCCCAGGCGGCGCAATACCAGACGCCGCCGTAGTTGATGAGCCGCCGGGGGGCGAAGCGGCGTTCCTTTACCTGGCCGCCGGCGTCGCGGTAGCTGCCCTCCGCCAGGACGCCGTCCCGCATCGCGCCGAGGAGGAGGACGAGCCGCTCCACGTCTCCCGGCTCGAAGTGGGGGGTCTCGAAGCGGACGGCGCCGATGAGGGGGCGGAGGTCTTCGGGCACGAGGTCGAGGAGCCGGCCCAGGGCGCGGCTCTCAGCGATGGGGTTCGTGGCGAGGCTCGCGGCGGCGGAACTCGCCACGACGTAGGCGAACAGGGAGCGTTCGCCGAGGAAGTCGAGTCCGCTCCAGGCCTCCACGTAGCGGTAGGCGCGTTCGGCGCGGACCCACTCGATCGGCGCGCCGAGCCGGTAGCGGAGGTATTCGATGTCGCGCTTCACCTGCCGCTCGGAGACCTCGAAGCGCCCGGCCACCTCCGCCACGCGGACGCGGCCGCTTTCCCGGACGCGGCGGTCGATGTACGCCAACCTTTCCAAATTACTCATATTTAATCCTGGATTTTTCGATCGTCAGTCCACTATACACTCTTTACTCGGGGGCGCAAGTCCCCGAACGGGAAGCGCGGACGGCGGCCCGGCCGGGGTGGTTTTCGCATGATCGCTTCTCCCTGTCCTTTTCCCCGTTTCGGCGGTAGCTTTGTCTTTCAGGCCGAAGGCCCCGCGCCGACGCGCCCTTGGCGAAGGCGAAACCGAAAGCGACAGCAAGGAGGAAAAGGATGAAAGCCATTATCGTGCGCAAGCCCGGCCCCGTCGAGGGGCTTGAGTACGCCGAGGCGCCGAAGCCGGAGCCCAAGCGGGGCGAGATCCTGGTCCGCGTCCGCGCCTCCTCGGTGACGCGCGGCGACGTGGCCCTGCGCGCCATGCCCCGCGCCGTCCTGGTTCCCGTCGGCCTGGTGTTCGGCTTCAAGCCGATGAAGATCACCGGGGTCGAGTTCGCGGGCGTGGTCGAGGCGCTGGGACCGGGAGCGACCCGCTTCAAGGTCGGCGACGAGGTCTTCGGCACGGCGACCGGGCTGGCCTCCGGCGGCAACGCTGAGTACCTCTGCGTGCCGGAGCGGCGGAAGATGGGCGTGGTGGGCCTGAAGCCCGCCGCCCTCTCCTTCGAGGAGGCCGCGGTCCTGCCGGTCGGCGGCATGACGGCGCGGCAGATCCTGGCGCGCGCCTCCCTCGGGCCCGGCATGAGCATCCTCGTCCACGGCGCCTCCGGCTCCGTCGGGAGCTATGCCGTGCAACTCGCCAAGCTCCTCGGCGCCTCCGTGACGGCGGTGGCGGGCGCGGCCAACCAGGAGCTCCTCCGCTCCCTCGGGGCCGACAGGGTCATCGACTACGGCAAGGAGGACTTCACCGCGAACGGCCTCCGCTACGACGCGATCTTCGACGCCGTGGGCAAGCTCAAGCGCTCCCGCTGCTCGGGCTCCCTCAAACCCGGCGGAACCTACCTGACCGTGAAGGCGCCGACCAGGGAGACCGAGGAAGACCTGGAGGCCCTCTCCCGCCTGGCCGCCGAGGGCAGCCTCAAGCCCGTGATCGACCGGGTTTTCTCCCTGCAAGAGGTGCCCGAAGCCCACCGCCACGTGGAGGGCGGACACAAGCGCGGCAACGTCGCGGTGCGGGTGGCTTAGGCGACACCAGCCAGGTCCGGCCGGGTCGGGCGCTGCACGCCGGGCGCGCGCCTACATGAGGCTGGCGGGATCCACGTCGGCCTCGACGCGGACTCCGGAGGGAAGCTCGAAGGAGGCGAGGAGGCGCGCCACGGGGCCGTGGATCGACTTGAGCTCCGCGGCGCGGAAGATCACCTGCCAACGCGCGGTGCCCGCCACCATGCCGAGGGGGCACTCCGCGGGCCCGAGGATCTCCGCCTCGCCGGGGAGCTCGCGGGCGGCCGCCTCCGAAAAGGCCCGCGCCGCCTCCACGGCCTTGGCCTTGTCCTTGGAGCGGAAGACGAGGCGCACGAGGCGGGTGTAGGGCGGGAAGCCGAGCTCGCGCCGCGCCTCCAGCTCGAGCCTGTAGAAGGCGGGCGCGTCCAGGCCGGCGGCCAGGCGGATTACGGGGCTTTCGGGCCGGAAGGTCTGCACGAAAACGCGGCCGTCGGGGGAGAAGCGCCCCGCCCGGCCGGCCACCTGCACGATGAGCGAAAAAGCCCGCTCCGCGGCGCGGAAGTCGGGCAGGTTCAGGGTCGTGTCCGCCAGGACGACGCCGACGGTCTTCACGCGCGGAAAGTTGAGCCCCTTCGCGACCATCTGGGTGCCGAGGAGGAGGTCCGCCTTGCCGTCGCGGAAGTCTGTCAGAGCCGCCTCGAGCTCGCCCTTGCGCGCCGTGGAGTCCGCGTCGAGCCGCTTGATCCGCAAGTCCGGGAAGAGGCGCCCGGCCTCCTCCTCCACGCGCTCGGTGCCGAAGCCCGCGTAGCCCACGTCGAGGGAGCCGCACTCGGGGCAGGCCCTCGGCGGGGCGGCGCGATAGCCGCAATAATGGCAGACCAGGGCCTCGCGGTCCTTGTGGTAGGTGAGCGCGACGGAGCAGTGGCGGCAGCGCATCTCCGCGCCGCAGCTGCGGCAGCGGAAGAAGTAGGAAAATCCGCGGCGGTTCAGGAAAAGGATGGACTGGCCGCCGGCGCGCGCGGTTTCGCGCACCGCGTCCTGGAGGCGGCGGGAGATGGAGCCCTCCTCGCCGCGCATATCCACGACCTCCACCGCCGGGGGCGCGCCGCCGGAGAGCCGCCTCGTCAGGGGCAGGCGCGAAAAGGAGCCCTCCTCCATGAGGCGCCAGGCCTCCGCGGAGGGGGTGGCGCTGCCCATGACCACGCGCGCGCCCTCGAGGGCCCGCCGCTTGAGGGCGACTTGCCGCGCGTGGTAGCGCGGGGAGCTCCCCGCCTTGTAGGAGGCTTCGTGCTCCTCGTCGATGACGACGAGGCCGAGGCGCGGCAGGGGCGCGAAGACGGCGCTCCGCGCGCCGATGACGACGTCCGCCTCGCCGCGGAGGATGCGCCGCCACTCGGCGAGCTTCCGCGAGGGGCTGACGCGCGAGTGGATCACCGAGCAGCGGGCGCCGAAACGGGCCTCCGCCTGCTCCACGATCTGGCCCGTCAGGGCTATCTCCGGCACGAGGTAGATGACGCCCCGCCCCTCCGCCAGGGTCGCCTCCGCGGCTTGGAGGAAGACTTCGGTCTTGCCCGTGCCGGTCAGGCCGTAGAGGTAGGAGAGGCCCGCCTTCTCCCGCGTTATGCGCTCCAAGGCGGCGGCCTGCTCCTCGGAGAGGGCCAGGGGGCGCGCGCCGATCTCGAAGTCCTCCGCCTCGATGGCCGGCGGCGCGGTCTCGCGCTTGCCGGAGGGGAGCATGGAGCCCAGGGCCTCGCCGAGGCCGCAGTAGTACATGCCGGCCATCCAGCGCGCGAGCTCCACGCTCCGCGCGTCGAAGAGGGGCTCCTCGTCCACGCGGCGGATAATTCGCTTCACGAGCTTCTCGTCGATGTCGGGCGCGTCGAGCTCTCCCACGACGTAGCCGATCAGATCGCGGCGGCCAAAGGGCGCGGCGACGCGCCGCCCCAGGCTCGCCGGCTTCTCGGGATCGTTCCGGTAGGTGAAGGCCTCCGGCAGGGGGACGTTGAAAGCGACCTTGAGGTATTCGGACATGGGCGCGGCCTTGCGGAACCCCGCGTCAGCGGGACTCGCCGCCCGAAGGGCCGCCCGGGAGGCCGCCCGCGGCGCCGCTGGGCGCGGCCTCGCCGTCGAGGTAAGCCTTGAAAGCCTTGAGGTCCTCCCAGGCGGGCCGCTTCAGGCCCTCGTCGCGGAGGATGGCGCTCGGGTGGTAGGTGGCGAAGAGGGGTATGCCCTCCCACTCGAAGAAGCGGCCGCGCAGGCGCCCGATGCCCTCGCTCGTGCCGAGGAGGTTCTGCGCCGCGATGCGCCCCACGCAGAGGATGGCGAAGGGCTGGAGCAGCGCGGCCTGGCGGCGGAGGTAGCCGAGGCAGGCGTTCGTCTCGTCGGGGGCGGGGTCGCGGTTCATCGGCGGCCGGCACTTCACCATGTTGGCGATGTAGCAGTTCTCCGCGCGGGAGAGCCCGATCGCGGCGAGCATCTTGTCGAGGAGCTGGCCCGCCGGTCCGACGAAGGGCCGGCCGCTCTGGTCCTCCTCCGCGCCTGGGCCCTCGCCCACGACGAGAACGAGGGGCCGCGCCGCGCCCTCGCCGGGCACGGCCAGGCGGCGACCGCCGGAGAGCCTACAGGCCTCGCAGGAGCCCACCTCGCGAGCGACGAGCTCCAGGCTGTCGCCGGGCGCCGCGGCGGCGCGCCGGGCGCGGCGCCGGGCCGGCTCGGCGGGTCCGCCGCCGCCCGCGCGGGCCTCGGCGGCGCGGGCAGC
>JAEUJG010000259.1 GCA_016794765.1 Spirochaetaceae bacterium
GCGGCCTTCCGAGCGTGGCCGTCCGCCTGCCGGCGAACGGGATCGCCCGGGCGGTCATCCGCGCCGCCGGCCTGCCCATCGCGGCGCCGAGCGCCAATCCCTTCGGCTACCTTTCGCCGACGCGGGCCGACCACGTGGCGCGCATGCTCGGCGAGCGCGTGGACCTCATCGTCGACGGCGGTCCCTGCCCCATCGGCGTCGAATCGACGGTCCTGGACGCGACGAGCGAGCCCTTCACGGTCTTGCGGCCGGGCGGGATGCCCGTCGAGTCGATCGAGGAGCTCGTCGGTCCCGTGGAGATACTCGACCGTTCCGTCGCGACGCCGACGAGCCCGGGCCAGCTGCCGAGCCACTACGCGCCGCGGACACCCCTCTACCTATTCCCGAGAGGCGGCCTCGCCGCGGCGCGTCCCCGGGGGAGGGCTGCCGTCCTCCTCTTCGACCAGGCGGCCCTGGCCGCGCTGGAGGCCGCGGGCCGGGCGGGCGACTACGCCGAGCGCCGCCTCCTGGCGCCGGACGGCGGGCTCATCGAGGCGGCGGCCTCGCTCTTCGCCGAGCTCCACGAGCTCGACCAAGGGGGCTTCGACGCGATCTACGCGGAGCGCCTGCCCGAGACAGGCCTTGGGCGGGCGGTCAACGACCGGCTCTACAAGGCCTCCGAAAAATAGATTGTTAAACCCGCGCCTCCATCCGGCCGAAATTCTGGATGGAGGATGCCATGACGGGTGCTGTCGCCTCGAGCTACATACCTCTCTCGTTCGCCTACGCCGCCAACGGCTCGGGACGCCTCAGCCTCCCGGTGCCCGCCTCGCAGCTGCTCTACTCGAACTTCGAGCATGTCGCCGGCGTCGCCGCGCCCGCGGGCTCGCCCGCCGTCTCCATCGACCGGCTCAAGATCCTCGACTCGCTCATCGACCGCCTCTCGAGCGTCAAGTCCGAGCCCCTGGCCGCGCTGGAGGCGCCGAAGAGCCTGACGAGCGAGCGGATCGACGCCCTCATCGAACAGTACGGCTCCGAACTCCACCGCATCGCGGCGGCCCCGGCACCGGCCCTGCCCTACGCGGCCGCGCCCGCGGTGCCCGCCGGTTCCCTCTTTTCCCTCGCCGCCTAACGCGTTCTCTCCCCGAGCATCTCGTCCACGGCCGCGGCCTCGTCGATGCCGTAGTACAGCTCGGCGTACATCGTCGCGGCCTGGAGGATGTTGCGGCCGTACTGGCGCGTTTCCTCGATGCCCAGGGCCTCGAGGAGGAGGTCGTCCGGCAGGTCCGGGGATTCGGCCAGCCAGCGCTTGAGCCTGCCCCTGCCGGCGTTGTAGGCCCACATCGCGCGCAGGGGATGGTTGCCCGTCTCGGCCAGAAGTTCCTCGAAGTGGTCGGCGCCGATGCGGAGGTTGTCCTTCGGCGCGCGGAGGTCGTAGCCCGCGAGGCCCATCTTGCGCGCCTGTTCCGCCGCCGTCGCGGGCATGAGCTGGGACAGGCCGACCGCGCCGGCGTGGCTTACGACGTCGGGCCGGAAGAAGCTCTCCGAGCGGATGAGGCCGAAGAGGACATGCTCCGGCACCTTGGCCTTGGGCCGGATCGACCGGAGTTCCTCCAGGAAGGGCCGCGGATAGATGCGTTCGTAGTCCTCCCGCCGTTGCTCCCAGTCGGGCCGTTCGGAGAGGAGGAGGGCCAGCCGCATCGAGTCGGCGTGGAGTCCCGCCTCCGCGAAGCGCGTGGAGAGCCGCCTGAGGGCGTCCTGGTCGAGCTCCGGGACCAGGGGCTTGGCTTCCGCGAAGGCCGAACCGCCGAGGCCGAAGTCGAAGAAGCCCTGGACGAAGGTCTCGGCGGGGAGGGCCGCCGCGGCCGGCGCGCCGGCCGGGCCCGGGACCGCGCCGGAACTCGCGGCGGCGCCTGCGGACCCGCCGCTCGCGCCCGTCGCCCCGCCCAGGATGCCGCCGCCCGCGCCGGTCCGCGGGCCGGGCGGGAGCGAAAGGGCCGATTCTCCGAGGCGATGGGCGGCCAGGATGCGGTAATAGGGGGACACGCCGGGACGCGCCAGGATGGCGCGGTAGTTGGCCGCCGGCCCGGTTTCGGCATCGGACGGAATCCGGCCCTCGGCCTCGTGGTCGGAGATCGAAGGCCTGATTCCCCGGATCGACGGGGCGGCCGGCTTGGTTTTCCTGCGTAGCCCGAGTTCCTCGGCGCGGCCCGCGACGTAGTTCGCGCGGGCATCGAGGGTCGGAGTGAGCCGGGCGCCGAGGCCGCGGGCGAATTCGGCGACGAGGTCCCAATCCCGGGCTCCGATCGCGTCGCGGAGCAGGGCGTCGGCCAGGTCCGAGAAGCGGGAGGGATCGCGCCAGGCGGCCGCTACCTCGAGGAGGCCGGCGAGCCGCAGGCGTCGCGTTTCGGCCTCGCGCTGGCGGGCGAGCTTTTCCCGGGCCGCCGTGGAAAGCTTGGCCAGGCTCTTCGCCGCGGCGGCCT
>JAEUJG010000282.1 GCA_016794765.1 Spirochaetaceae bacterium
ACAATATCCCACCTCCTCCCCTCCGAGTGGGCAACCAAAAAGCGCATCCTCCCCGAAGGCCTAACCTCGATGCCCGGCCCCTTCCGCTGGGACGTCACGCCCTACTGGAAGGAAGTTTTAGACTGCCTTGGCCCAACGAGCCCCGTCAGAGAAATATATATCCTCAAGGGTGCCCAGATAGGTTACACCGTAGCCGTCCTCGAAAATATGCTCGGCTATATCATCGACTCAGAGCCGGGCCCCTCGCTTTATCTCACGGGCGACAAGGGCATGGCCGAAGCGACGATGAATCTCCGCGTTGACCGCATGATCCAATCCGCCGGAATTCAACACAAGATCTTCGCCCAGGTACAAAAAAAGAGCGGCAAAAAAACCGGAGATACAAACACAATCAAGGAGTTCCCCGGCGGCTTCTTGAAAGCCATCGGCCCCAACTCCGGCGCCAAGCTACGCTCCGACGCGATCCGCTACCTCCTCGGCGACGAACTCGACGCCATGCCCCTCGAAGTCGGCGGCCAGTCCCGCGAGGCGATCACCGCTCAGGAGGGCGACCCGTGGACTCTCGCGGTCAGGCGCACCGACTCCTACGAGGCCATCCGCAAAATCCTCGGCGGCAGCACCCCGCTCATCAAACAGACCTCGCGCATCGCCGCCCTCCACGCCGAAGGAGATGCCCGCCGCTACTTCGTCCCCTGCCGGCATTGCGGCGAGATGCAACCGCTCGAATGGAAACAGATCAAGTACGAAAAAGACCCTGAAGGCCGCCTCCTCTGGCCCTCCGTTCGCTACGAGTGCGCCGCTTGCGGCAAGCCCTGGCGCAATGCCGACAAGGCCTATTTCCTCCCCCGCGGCGAATGGCGAGCGACCCAGGAGCCGCGCCGCCCGAACGTGAGGAGCTATAGCCTCTCCTCGCTTTACTCCCCCGTCGGCATGAGAAGCTGGGAGGACATCTGCGAGGAGTGGATCAAGGCCCAAGGCCACCCGTCGAAGCTCCGCACCTTCGTCAACACAGTCCTCGGCGAGCCCTACGAAGAGCGCGGCGAAGCCCCCGACTTCCAGCGCATCATGCTCCGGCGCGAAAGCTACTCGCCCGAGTCCCTCCGCGTCGGCGCGGACGGCGCCCTCGAATGGATCGAAGCCATCCTCCCGCCCGCCGCCCGCGTCCTCACCCTCGGCGCCGACGTCCAGCACGACCGCATAGAGCTCGAACTCGTCGCATGGGGCCGCGACATGGAATCGTGGTCCGCAGGCTATTACGAGCTCGCGGGCGACACCTCCGACCTCTCCTCCTACCCGTGGCATATGCTCCGCCAGATCCTAGCCCGCAAGCACGGCGGCCTCACCCTGTCCCTTGCCCTCATCGACTCAGGCGACCAAGCCCCTATCGTCTATAGCTTCTGCGACGAGTACCAGTCGGCCGTCCTTCCCTCGAAAGGCGGCTACCGCGCAACGGGAGGCCGCAACGTTTTTGCGCTGCGCTCGGTCGCCGGCCATCAATGCTCGCGCATCGACCTCGACGAGTCCTACCTCAAGGAAGAGTTTTACGCCTTGGCTCGCCGCGGCCCCGCCGACCGCCCGCAAGACGGCGAAACCCTCCCCGCCGGCTACTGCCACTTCCCGGCCGACTACGACCGCCGCCACTTTGAAAAGCTCTTCGCCGAGGACAAGATTATCGAGCTTGACCGCTTTGGCCGCCCTCGCCCGATCTGGAAACGCCGCGGCCGAAACGAGGCCCTCGACGCCCGCGCCTACGCCCTCGGCGCCCTCTACGTCGTCGCCTCCGCCGCGACCGCCCCCGACGACGACAAGGCCGGCTCCGTTGACTGGCCCCTGTTCTGGGAGCTCGCCGAATCCAGTTGACAGTCTATTTACACTCAGGGTACAATTTACCCCGATGGTAAACAGGAGCGCGACCCGCTCCCCGAAAAGGCCCTTTGAGGCCGCCCAGGTGCCCAACCCCGCCGGCACTAGGGCGGCCTCTTGTATCTTCAGGGGCAAGCCGTGAGCCGCGCCGCCTCCGCCATCCAAGCCGACCTCGACGGCCTCTGCGCAATGCGCTCCGCCGCCATCGCCAACGGCGGCATCTACGAGTACAGCATCGACTCGGGCCAAGGCCGCCAGAGCGTAAAGCGCATGACCCTCCTCGAAATCGGCAAGGCGATTCGCGAGCTCGAAGCCGAGCTCCTCGACGCGAGCGACACCGGCAACACCTTCCCGGTGAGGTTCGACCGTGGGTAAGCGCCGCAACCGCACCCACGCCCCCCGGCCGGCCTCCGCCTCCCAGGCCGC
>JAEUJG010000294.1 GCA_016794765.1 Spirochaetaceae bacterium
GTCGCCCTCCGCGTCGAAACCAAAACTCCCCTGCAAGCCCTCGAATCGCCCCTCGATGAGCCGCCTCCTTACGCGCATGGGGTCGGCACCCCCCTCGGCAGCCGCCGCCAGGGTGGTCACCGCCTCGTAGCCCAGGTAGGCGGAAAAGCTCGGCTCCTCGCCGTAGCGCTTGGCGTAGCCCTCGACGAAGGCCAGGGATTTGGCTTCGCGGCTCGACTCGTCGTAGAGGTAGGCGAAGAGCATGCCTTGAACCGATTCGCCGCCGTTCGCGATCAGGTCGCGCGCCATGGCCCAATCGCTCGACAGGATGGGGCCGGCGTAGCCGCCGCGGCGCAGCCGCTGCGACATCAGGGCCGCGTCCAGCACGTCGAGCGCCAACACGACCGAATCGGCGCCTGAGGCGGCCACGCGCCTCGCGATGCCGTCGTAGTCGCTGGCCTCCGCCGGCAGTTCCGCCATGAGGGCAAAGCTCCCGATGCCTTCCCCGTAGCTCTTCAGGAAGTTTTCGGTGAACACGCGGTTCTTGGCGGACATGATGCCCGCGGGCCTGCTCCAGCCCCGACCCTTGGCATAGGCGGCGAGGGCCGCGGCCTCGGCGCCGGCGGTCGGGAGCAACATGAAAAAGCCGTCATCCCGGTCCGCCAGGGCCATCGAATTCGCCGTCGGCGAGAGGATGAGGCCGCGACGGCCGGCTCCGGCCGCCAAAGCCTCGGTTGCGACGCCGCTCGTGATGGGCCCGATGACGAGCCGCGCGCCCGCCGCCTCGAGCTCGGCGATGAGCCGGGCGGCCTCGGCCCCCTGCCCCCCGTCGTTGCGCACCACCAGCTCGGCGCGGATGCCCCGCTCCTTGAGCCTGTCGATCGCCAGGAGGGCTCCGTTGCGCGCCGCCACGCCCGGTTCGGACCTTCGTCCGGCCAACTCGGCCACGAAGCCCAGCTTGAGCGGCGCAGGGGAGCAGGCCGCAGCCGTCGCCGCCGTTGCCATCGCCGCCGCCGCCAAGGCCGCCGCGGCCAAACCCCGATGGCGTCCGGCGCGCCGGCGCCCCGCGCCGGCCATGTCCTTGTTCGGCATCGCCGCCTCCTATTCGCCGACCGTCGCGGCGAAGGCCAGGCTCACTTCAAAGCCGCCGCCCTCCGCCGCCCCGACCCGCGCCTCGGCCCGGAGTTGCCGCGAGAGGGCGTCGATCAGGTGGAGCCCGAGGGAGGAGGGCCGTCGCTCCGTGAAGCCCGAGCCCGGGCCCGCCCCGTCGTCCCGCACGGAAAGTTCAAAGCGCCCGCCGACGCGGGCGAAGCGGACGCTGATCGTGCCTTCGCGCCCGTTCGGAAAGGCGTGTTTCATGCTGTTCGACAGGGCCTCGGCCACGATGAGGCCGCAGGGCACGGCGCGGTCTAGGTCGAGGGTCGAATCGTCCACGGCCAGCTCGCGCCGGGCGCCGGGCGCCAACTCGGCGCCCTGCATGAAGGCCGCGTCGAGAAGGGTCTCGAAATACTCCCGCACGGACACGCGGCTTAGGTCCTCCGACTGGTAGAGGCGCTCGTGGACCGCCGCCATAGCCTGGACCCGGCCTTGGCATTCGAGAAAGGAGGCTTCGGCGGGGTCGCCTCGCAAGGCGTCCGCCTGCAGCGACAGGATGCTCGAGATGATCTGCAGGTTGTTTTTCACGCGATGGTGGATCTCGCGAAGGAGCACGTCCTTTTGCGTCAGGGACTCGCGCAGGCGATCCTCCGCCGCGAGCATCGCGGCCTCCCGCGCCCCGACGGCCATCCGCGTCTCCGCGAAGGCGCGCTTCAGCGCTTCGATCTCCGTGAAGTCCATGTCCGAAACGGCGGCTTCCGGCCCGCCTTGCCCCGAATAATCGCCGGCGGAGATGCGCGCCGCCTCCGCGGAGAGTCTCTCAAGCGGCAAAAGGATCCGGCGCCGCGCCAGGAGGAGGATGGCGACGAAAACGGCGATGGCCAAGGTCATGGCCCCGATGAATCCCGTGAGCATCGCGGTCGAGAGGGCGTTCGCCTCGGCCAGCGGCTGGTAGAGCGCGACCGTCCAGCCGGTGAAGGGCATGCGGAGGGCCGTCGCGCGATGGGGCTTGCCCTCGGCCGCGTAGACGCCGGACACCAGCTCGCCCGTCGCGGCCTTCTCGAGCAGGCCGGGGAAGCGGAATATCGAGCGCTGGAGCACGAGTTCGCGGTCGCGGTCGGCGATGACGGTGCCGACGGAATCGACGATGGAGGCCGATCCCTCCTTCCCGAGGGTCACGCCGACGAGAAAGGACGAAAGCTTTTCGAGATCCAAAATGCCGACCACGCTTCGCGATCCCGCGCGGGCGGTGAGGCTGACGACGGAGTGTCCGGTCCTGAGCGAAAGGAAGGTGTCGGAAAAGGCGACCTCGAAGCGCTCGCGCGTGCCGCGGTAGAATTCCTGGCGCGAAAAATCGATGCCGACGAAATCCGGATCTTCGGGGCTGATCGCCTCGACGAGCCCCTTCCCGTCCAGCACCATGATGGTTTCGAAAACCGGATAGTTCTCCAGGAGGCGCCCGAGGAAGACCGGCAACTTGGCGGCCTCGACGGCGCCGCTATCGAGGCTCTGTCCCGCTGCGCGCAGGGCGGTCGCGTTCTCCTCGAGGAAGGCCATGGCGCGACCCGCCAGGGAATGGACGATGATGTCGAGCTTCTCTTCGCCCTGGCGGCCGGCGATGGTCTTGACCGCCGAGAAGCCGACGACGCCGAGCACCAGGTAGGGCAACAGCACCGCGGACAGGAAGGCGCCGAAAAGATAGACGCGCAGCGAACGGGTCTTGCTCACGGCAGGGCCTCGAAAGCCTCGCCGCGGAGCTCGAAGAGCTCGTAGTGCCGGACGGCGTCGCCGGAGGCGTCGAAGCGCAGGGGTCCGATGAGCCCCTCGAATCCGCCCGCGAGCAGGCCGCTCTTGACCGCGGCCGGCGAATCGTCCTTGGCGGCGACCTCCGCCAGGATGAAGACCGCCTCGGCGCCGAGGTAGGCCGCCAGGCTGGGTTCCTGGTTGAAGCGCTCGGAGAAACGGGCGGCGAAGGCCTTGGCCGCCGGCCGCGGCTTCCGCGGATCGAAGATGTGGGCGAAGATCATGCCTTGCACCGCGGCGCCGCCGTTCCGCGCCAGGCCCGGTTCCATGGCCGCGTCGGAGCCGAAAAATTGCCCCGCGAATCCGGAGGAGCGGAGAAGTTGGGAAAAAATGGCGGTGTCGACGACGCTTCCGACGATGAGCACGGTCTCGGGCCGGGAAGCCGCGACCAGTGCGACCTTGTCGCCCATATGGCCGTCGTTCCCGCGCTGGAACATCACGCTCGCGGCGACGCGGCCTCCCTTGGCCTCGAAGCGCGCGGCGAAGTCCTTCGCGAAACCCTCGCTGTATGCCAGGTTGGTCTCGTCGTAGGCCACCGCGGCGCGCCCGTAGCCGAGCTCCCGGGCGCGGTCGGCGAGCGCCTCGGCCTGGGCCCGCGCCGGCGGCAGGAGGCAGAAGAGAAAGTCGTCCCTGCCGACCACGGCGGCGCCGTTCGAATAGGGCGACAGCAAGAGGTAGGTTTCGGCTCCGGCCGCGGCCATGGAGCCGGCGGTCACGAAGCTCCGCGTATGGCCGATGACGAGGCGGCGCCCTTGGCCCGCCAGCGCCGTGTCGACCTCGGCGGCCCGGGCGGGATCGCCGCCGTCGTCGCGCGCCTCGATGGATATCCTTTCGCCCCGCTCGCGCAACATTTCCACGGCGAGGAGGGCCGCGTTCCTGCCCGCGACGCCGGTGTCGGAATGGACGCCCGAGAGCTCGCAGGAATAGGCCAGCTTCGTCTCCCGAGAGCAGGAGGGCGACAGGAGGGCGGCGGCGCAGCAGGCTGCGGCGGCGAGGAAGCGGAAAGGCAAGGTGAGCAAGGGCGAGCGCTTCGAGGTCGCCGGACGCGGGCTTTCTCGCGGACTCATGTTGAAACTATACGCCAGGACCGCGGGGAATGGTAGCGACTCCCACTTTTCCCGAAATCCCGCTTTCCGCTAGACTTGCGGCGTGGATGCCTTTCCCTGCCGCCCGGCCTGCGCCGCCTGTTGCACGGCGCCCTCGATCTCCTCGCCCATCCCGGGCCTGCCGGGCGGCAAGCCCGCCGGCCTGCCCTGCCCCCAGCTCGACGAGGCCCTCCGTTGCCGGCTCTTCGGCCGGCCGGAGCGGCCCCGGGTCTGCTCTTCCCTCCGCCCCGCCGCGGAGATGTGCCGGGATTCCCGCGAAGCGGCCCTTGCCTGGCTGGAACGGCTCGAACGGGAAACGACGCCGTGAAGCCGCTGCCCGGGAAACGGCCGGCGCGCGGCGACGCCCCCAAGAGCCTGACCGCCATCTCGGACGCGACCACGCGGACGCTCACGCTGGCCGCCGCCTTCGCCTCCGCCTGCGCCCTCCTCCTCCTCGCCTTCGCGCTGGTCTTTCCCGCCAAGGAAGCCGCCGATTCCGCCGGCCTCCGGCGGATCAACGCCGCCGTCGCGGTCCTGCTCCAGGCGCCGGGAGGCCGCGGGCTCGGCGAGACCAAGGACCTCCTCCGCGCGGCGCTCGGAACGGACAACTTCGGTTCCCTGGCCCGGGCCGTGGAGGAAGCCGACGGCATGGAAGCCCTCCTGGCCGCCCTCCGGGACGCCGCGGCCAAGCGCCGCGCCGAAGCGGAACGAAGCGCCCGGGCCCTCCTGTCGGCTGCGTCCTTCGCGGGAATCCTGTCCGCCGCCATCACCCTGGGCCTCGCCGTCCTGAGCCGCCGCCAGAGCCGCCGCCAAGGCGAATTCTTCGCCCGACTCGACGGCCTCATCGATGCGGTGGAGGACTCGATCCGCGGCGGCGGGGGCGGGATCGAGTGGGAAAGCGACGGCTGGACCGAAACCCGCGGGCTGGCCCGCCGCGCCGCCCGCCTCGCGGGGGAGCTCGCCTTTTCCCGGGAACTCGTCGACGCGACCCACGCCGCGCAGGACCTCGACGAGCTCCTCGAGGAACTGCCGCGCGCCCTCGGCCGCGTCCTGCCCGCGGAACGCGTCGCCATCGCCTTCCTCGACCGGGCCGGCAACGTCGTCGCCGAACGGGCCGTCAGCGCCGGAGCGTCGATCCGCCTCGACGTCGGCTATTCCCAGCCCCTCGCGGAGTCCGGCCTCGCGCGGGTCGCGGGGAGCGCCCGGGCCCGCGTGATAGGCGATCTCGCCGCCCTGCCGACCATCTCGCCGGCGACGCGCCTCATCCTGGACGAAGGCTTCCGCTCCTCGCTCACCGCGCCCCTCTTCTTCGGCGACCGCTGCGTCGGCTTCCTCTTCATCAACGCGCGCGCGCCCTTCGCCTACGGGCCGGAGGAGGCCGAGCTCGCGGAGCGGATCGCCGCCTCGCTCCGCGCCCCCGTCTACCACCACTACGTCGTCCAGCTCCTCCTGGCGGAGACGGCCCGGGGCTTCGTGCGGAGCATGGAAAAGCGCGACAACGAGACGAGCCTCCACATCGAGCGGATGAGCCTCTACGCCCACGCCGTCGCCCGCGAGCTCGCCCGGACCTCCAAGGACGAC
>JAEUJG010000342.1 GCA_016794765.1 Spirochaetaceae bacterium
AAGCCGAGCTCGTCGCGGTAATACCGGCCGAATCCGCCCATGGCGGCGCCCTCCGAGGAATAGCCGTGGGCGAGGATCGCGATCCGTTTTCGCGGGGCGGCCGCCTCCCCCAACCCCGACGCGGCTCCGGCGGCGGGAACCGGCGCCGGGAAGTACCTGGCCGCGAGCCTGAGGCCGTCGCCGCTCCTCAAGGCGACGCTTTCGCCCGGCGTGGCCGCGCACCATGCGTAGGCTCGCTTCATTCCCTCGGAAAAACCGGTCGAGTCGAGATCCTTGGATTCGCCGAGAAAGGGTTTGGCTTTCCGGGCCACGGCCTGGTCGTAGAAGAAGGAGGTGGCACAGGAGGAGAGTCCCGCGGACAATACTAGGACGACGGCGAGGGCGAGGATCGGCGCCCGGAGGGGCGCCGCGCGGCGGATCGTTGCGTGCATGTTTGCGGCTCCCTCGCGACTATAGTGAAGCGGCGCGGCCCGCGCAAGGCCGCCTGTCCCGCCACGCGCCGCGCCGAAGCCGGCCTGATTCCGAAGGGGGCCGAAAGGTGGCGGGGCGCGTCGGCCTGCCCTATACTTGGGGGCGGGGGGTTCCATGTCCGATTCGACCTACACCGTCCTCGTCGTCGACGATTCCGCCACCAACCGCAGTTACCTCAAGTACATCCTCGAGGAGGACGGCTACCGGATCGTCCAGGCGGCCAACGGCGAAACCTGCATCGCCGCCGCCAAGGCGGAAAAGCCCATACTCATCCTGCTCGACGTGGTGATGCCCGGCATCGACGGCTACGAGACCCTGGCGCGGCTCAAGGAGGACGGCGGCACGGCGAGGACGCCCGTCATCATGCTGACGAGCCTCGACGACCAGGAATCGAAGCTCAAGGCCTTCGAGCTCGGCGCGGTGGACTACATCGTGAAGTCATCGAACCCCCTCGAGGTCCGCGCCCGGGTGCGGGTGCACGTGCGCCTGGCCCTCGCGAACGAAGAGCTCATCAAGGCCAGACGGGAGAGCATCATGCAGATCGCCCAGGCGCAGCGATCGCTCCTCCTCCGGCCCAGGGATCTGCCCGCCGCGCGCTTCGCGGTGTATTACCGCTCGCTCCACGAGGCCGGCGGGGATTTTTACGACGTCGTCCCGGTTTCGGACGACATCCACTTCTACCTGATAGCCGATGTCGCGGGCCACGACCTCGGCACGAGTTACGTCACGCCGGCGGTGAAGGTCCTCCTCAAGCAGTTCGCGACGCCGGCCTACTCCGTCGAGGAGACCATGGCCCTGATGAACGGCATCCTCTCGAGGACGGTCTGCGCCGACAACTACCTCACCGCCTTCGCGCTGCGCCTGAACCGCCGTTCCCGCAAGGCGGTCTTCCTGGCGGCGGGGCACCCGGCGGCGCTTTACCTGCCGGTGAAGGGAGAACCGCGCTTCATCGAATGCGAGAATCCCCTCATCGGCATGATCGAGGAATCGACCTACCATTCCGAGACGATGGACGCGGAACCCGGCGACCGCTTCGTCCTCTATACGGACGGCCTCGTCGAGTGCGGGCCCGCGCCGACGGTCTGGGCGGATTCGAAGGCGTCCCTCCTCACCATCGCCGACAAGCTGCGCGCCCTGCCCCTCGACGAGTACGCCGAAGCCATCGTCCTGGCCCTCGGGGCGGACAAGGCCAAGGACGACGTGGCCGTGCTCGTGGTCGAGGTCTAGGCTCGGGCCGCGGCCCCTCCGCGGGGCGCGAGCCCGTCCACGACGGCCTCGAAGCGGTCCACCTTGGCCTTGACCATCGCGACGCTCGCCCGCCAGAAGTCGGGCTTGCGGAGGTCGACGCCGAGATGCTTCTCGGCGAGGTCCTCCGTCTCCATGCGGCCGGTGTCGCGGAGGAGGGCGCAGTAAGCCTTGTGGAAGCCCGCGCCGAGGTCGGCGCGGCGCGCGTAGACCCCGAGGCTGAAGAGGTAGCCGAAGGTGTAGGGGAAATTGTAGAAGGACAGCCCCGACATGTAGAAGTGGAGCTTGGACTTCCAGAAGCCCGCGTCGTACTCGGACAGGGCGTCGCCGTAGTGTTCGCGCATGGTGGCGTCCATGAGTTCGGACAAGGCCGCCGCGCCGAGGGGTTTCTCCGCGCGGCGCTCGTAGAAGGCCTTCTCGAAGGCGAAGCGCGCGGGGATGTTGACGAGGAAGGTGGCCGCGTCCTGGGCGTCCGACCACGCCACCTCGAGGCGGCCGGCGGGATCGGCGGCGGAGCGCGAGTCGAGGTAGTCGCCGAGGGCCGTCTCCGCGAAGGTGCTGGCCGTCTCCGCGAGGTTCATCGGGTATTCGGTCTCCGCCAGGGGCAGGCTGGCGAGGAGCTTGCCGTGGTAGGCGTGGCCGAGTTCGTGCGCGAGCGTGGAAACGTCGGCGAGGGCGCCGCGGTAAGTCTGGAAGACGCGGGGCGCGCGGGTCTTGGGAAAGCGGGTGCAATACGCGCCGGGCCGCTTGGCCGGCAGGACTCGGGCCTCGATGCGGCCGGAATCGCGCATCTCGAGGACGAAATCGCCCATCGCGGGGTCGACGGAGGCGTAGGCGCCGCGCACGAGCTCCAGGCCCTCGGCGAAGGAATAGGTCTTTCCCTCCAGCCCGCCGACGCGCGGCGCGGGGGCGAGGGTGTCGAAGCAGGAGAGCCGCTCCACGCCCATGAGCCTGGCCTGGAGGCGCAGGGCGCGCCGGCCGAGCTCGCGGTTTTCGGCGACGACGCCGAGCATCGCGTCGAGGGTCGCCCGCTCCAGGCGGTTCGAGGCGAGGGCGGCGTCGAGGAAATGCATCGGCGCCTTGCGGGAGCGCATGCCGTACTCGGCCAGGCGCCAGCCGGCGATCGCGTTGAGGATGGCGGCGAGGCTTTCCTCGTGGACGGCGAAGGCCTCCGTCTGGGCGCGGAAGGCGGCCTCGCGGACGCCGCGGTCGGCGTCGCGGAGAAGGGCGGCGGCCTCCGAGAGGCCTATCACGCGTTCGGCGGGCGCGGCGGGGGCGGCGGACGCGGCGGCTGACGCAGGCGCGGCTCCGGCGGGAACCTCCTTGGACCCGGGAAGGCGCAGCCTGGCCTTGGCGCTGCCCGTGATCGCGTCGTAGAGCCTGCCCCAGGCATGGAGGCCGTCGGGAGACAGGGCGGCGGCGACCTTTTCCTCGACGAGCTCGAGGAGGCGGTCGCGGTACTTGCGCGACTGGCCGACGCGGAAGGCCTCGGGGGCGGCGGCCGGATCGGCGAGGACGGCGGCGACGAAGGGCTCGGAGGCCCGCGCCAGGAGGAGGGCAAAGGCGCTGCCCGCCTTGTCGATCCGCGCGCCGAGGGAGGAGAAGACGCCGCGAAGCTCCTTGGCGCGGGCGTTGGAGCCGTCGACCGACGCGACACAGTTCGCGTAGACGCGGCAATTGCCGAAAAGCCGGTCAAGCTCCTCGCCGACGACGAAGGAGCGGAGCACCGCGGCGGCCAGGGCGGATTCCGCGGCCGGATCCAGCGCTTCGGCGCGGGGAAGCGCGGCCGCGGCCAGGGGCTCGAGGGATTCGAGCTCGGCGGCGAGCGTCTCGACGCGGGCGAGGTCTGCGGTGAAAACGGGATCCTCGAAGGAGGCGTATTCGGGGGAAAGATCCCAGGCGGGAGGGGCGGCGGGATCCAGGACGGATTCGGCTGCGGGGCCGGCGGCGGTCGTTTCGGGGCTGTGGATGGCGTGGTGCTGCATGGGCCAAGAGACTAGCACGACTTTCGCCGCCGGTAAAGGACGAGCGCTCCGCTAGTCCTCAGCGGCCGCCGGAAGGCGCACGCTGAAAACGGTCCTTCCCGGTTCGCTTTCGAAGGCGATGCTTCCGCCGTGGGCTTCCACGACCTTGCGGGCCAGGTTGAGGCCGAGGCCCGTCCCCTCGCCGAGGCCCTTGGTCGTGAAGAAGGGTTCGAAGACGCGGTCGCGGAGTTCGCTCGGGATGCCGTGGCCGCTGTCGGAGACCGACACGACGACGTCCCTTCCATCCCGCCTCCCGAGGATGCCGAGTCGGCCGCGGAAGTCCATCGCCTGGAGGGCGTTGGCGACGAGGCCGAGCCAGACCTGGGCGAGCGCCTCCCGTTCTCCGAAGACCGCCAGGTCCCCGTCGATGTCGAGATCGATTTCGAGGTCGCCGCGGGCCTTGTCCTTGAAGGCCTCGAGGGTTTCGCCGAGCTCCGCTTTAACGGCGATCCGCCGGGCTTCCGTCGGCCGGCCTTCCCGCGAGTAACGGCCGAGGGCGGCGATGATGCGGGCCGTGCGCCGGGTCGATTCGGCGGCGATCGCCGCGCTCCCGAGAAGGGCGCAGGTCCGCGCGGCGGCTTCGACGAGCTTGGCCGTCCTCGGACAGCCGATTTCCGCCCTCGTGGCGAGGAC
>JAEUJG010000349.1 GCA_016794765.1 Spirochaetaceae bacterium
GAACGGCGAAGTCCTCGTCCGCGAGGGGGGAGTAGGGTTCGCAACCGGGCCCGAGGCTCGGTTCGTCCGGGCAGGCTTCGTCGTCGATGAAGCTCGTCTGGGCATCCGTAGCGTATTCGAAGCCGGGATCATCCCCTGAACTGGTTTCTTCGGCGGAATCGGCCGTTTCAGGGCGGCGATCCCGCCGCGCCTTCGATCCCGAGGTCCCTTTCGCAAGGCCCGCGACAAGGAAGGCCACGGCGGCGAGCGCCAAATAGGCGGCGATCCCCAAGGTCGCGTCCCTGAAGGCGGTAAAGACGGTAGCCTGGGGCAGGGTGGCGTAGAGCGCCTCGATGACCAGCCTGCCGGATTTGTCGCCGGGCACGGGTTCGGCCAGGAGGAGGGAGGATCGGGGCGGATAGCGGGTATCGGGAAGCGGACGCGCGTTTTCCACCGCGGGGAGGTACTCCGAGCGCGAGGGAATCCGCCAGCGTACGCCCGCGCCGCGTTCATAGACGGTCGCGAGGAGGAGGCTCGGGCTCGAGCGGTAGTGCGCTTCGAGGGAAGCCCTGAGCTTGGGATCCGCCAAATCGGCGGCTCCGCGCGCGGGCGCCACGAGGGCCGAAAGACGCTCGAAATCGGCCGCGGCCGACCTTCTGCCCGCCGTATCGGCGGCGGCGACGCGAAGGGCGACGGAGGCTGTCGCTGCGAGTACGACCAGAAGACTGAGGACGGCGAAGCCGTTGGCGGTTTTCTTGTTCATGGCGCGTTCCACAATATATACTTATATCGGCAACAGCGCCACCTCGCATCGCTTTTTTTCGGCGAGAGGGCGCCGGTCGGCCCCAAGGAGGTGCCATGACGACGAGAAGACGCGCATTGCCGCCGGGTTGGTATCCCGCTGACGAGGCGTCGGTCGCCGCGCTCGTCGACGAATGGAGCCGTAATCCGCCGCCATCCGGCGCCCTTGCCGCGGTCGCCCCGCACGCCGGCTGGGCCTTTTCCGGTCGGCTCGCCGCCCAGGCGGCCCTGTCCCTCGCCCCTGCGGACACGGTCGCCGTCATCGGCGGCCACCTGCCCGCCGGCTATCCCGTGCTGGCGGGGGGGGAGGCCTTCTTCGAAACTCCGCTGGGCGCCTTTTCCGCGGATGCGGAACTGCGCGAGGCCTTGGGCGCGGCCCTGTCCCTCGAGGAGGACCGCGCCTCCGACAATACCGTCGAGGTCCAGCTACCGATCCTCCGCGCCCGCTTTCCCGGGGCCAGGCTCCTATGGTTGCGGGCGCCCGCCGGGGAGGTGGCCTTGGAACTCGGTCAGGCTCTTTATGCCGCCGCGCGCTCCCTGAACCGTCGTCTCGCCATCGTCGGCTCCACCGACCTCACCCACTACGGCCCGGATTACGGCTTTACGCCGGCGGGCAGGGGTGAGCAGGCGGAGCGCTGGGTGCGGGAGACGAGCGACAAGGGCTTCATCGACGCGCTTCTGGCGATGGACGGCAAGGCCGTCCTCGCGCGGGGCGACGCGGGCGCGGCTTGCTCGTCGGGCGCGGCGGCCGCGGCCATCGCCTACGCCAAGGCCGCGGGCGCCAAGGAGGCCAAGCTCCTCGGCTACGCCACCAGCCTTGACGTTCGGAAGGGCGAGAGCTTTGTCGGCTACTGCTCGGTCGCCTACTACTAGCCCTTGGTCCCGAGGAGGGCGCGGACGGTCTCCTTGAACTTGTTGCCCCGGTCGAACTCGTGGAGGAACATGCCGAAGGAGGTGCAGCCGGGCGAAAGGAGCACGGCGTCGCCCCTCTCCGCGAGCCGGCGGGCCTCGCGGACCGCCTGATCGAGGTCCTTGTAGGGGCCGAGGGTCGCGATGCCGTCGGCGTCGAGGAGGGGCTTCAGCTTGTCCGTTCCCGAGCCGGCCAGGAGGACTATGGCCTTGGGCTTGCGGTAGGCGTCGCGCACCGGTTCGAAGTCGAGGTTCTTGTCGGTGCCGCCCGTAATGAGGACGATGGGCGTCTCCAGGCTGGAAAGCGCCGCGGCGACGGCCTGGGGTATGGTCGCGGCCGAATCGTTGTACCAGCGGATGCCCTCGTTTTCGGCGAAGAATTCCAGTCGGTGCTCCACGCCGGGAAAGGTCGCGAGCGAGGAGGCGATGGTCGAAGCCGGCAAGCCGAAGAGGCGGAGGGCCAGGGCCGCGCCGAGGAGGTTTTTGCGTTGGTGGCGGCCGGGAACCACCAGGATCGCCGGAAGGATCTCCTCTGCGCCGGACGCCGATCCCGCTTCGGAGTAGAGGCCCCGTCCGCCGGGGCCTTCGAGCCAGGCGCCGGGGAGTCCCTCCTCGCGGGCGTCGGCATACCAGCGGACCGTGCCGCGGGTTTCCATCGCGAAGGAGCGGTTCCAGCTGTCGTCCCGGTTGGCGACCGTATAGCAGGAGGCATCCTGGTCGGCGTAGATGAGGCGCTTGTCCGCCATATACTCTTCCATGGAAGAATAGCGGTTCATGTGGTCCGGCATCATGCTCGTGAGGACGGCCACGCGGGGCTTGAGGACGCCGAGTCCCTTGAGGTCGGCGAGCTGCCAGGAGGAGAGCTCCAGGACGACGGGCGTACCGGGGCCGGTCTCGTCGATGAAGCTCAAGGGCGAGACCGTGATGTTGCCGCCGAGGAAGGCCTTGGCTCCGGAGGCGGCAAGGCCGTGGTAGAGCGCGCTCGAGACGGTGGACTTGCCCTTGCTCCCCGTGACGGCCAGGATGGGGGCCTTGGAAAGGCGGAGGAAGAGGGAAAGGTCGGTCTCGACCGCGGCGGCGGCGAGAAGGTAGGGAGAATCGGGCCGTACGGCGGGATTCTTCACGACGAGGTCGGCTCCGCTGAAATCCTCGAGCTCGTGGCGGCCGAGGACGTAGCGGATCTTGTATTTTCCCAGGGCCGCGATGGAGGCGGCCAAGGCGGCTTCGTCCTTCATGTCGGTAACGGTGACCTCCGCGCCGCGCTCCGCCAGGAAACGCGCCGTGGCGAGGCCGCCGCCGTTGAG
>JAEUJG010000388.1 GCA_016794765.1 Spirochaetaceae bacterium
AGATGAAGAGCATGAGGAGGAAGAAGACCTGGTTGCCGAGGCCCACGGCGGCGAGGGGCGCCGCGCCGAGCTGCCCCACCATGATCGTGTCGAGCATGTTGACGCTGGAGGAGACGAAGTTCTGGAGGGCGATGGGTATCGCGATGCGGAGGAGCGTGGGGAGGAAGGAGGCTTCCCGGGATCCGAGCGTCGTGGGACTTTGCATGGTAGGAGGAGGCTACCGGCGCGGCCCCTCCGGGTCAAGCCGCCCGCGCGCTTGCCCGGGCTCGCCCGCGCGCTCGCCCGGGCGGCGCTTCCACGCTTTCAGCTTCGGGCGAAAGCCGCGGAAAGGGCCCGCTCGAGCCGAGCCAGGGCGGCCGGCCATTCGGCCTCGCCGACGGACATGAAGGAAAGCCTGAAGTGCGAGCGGCACCCGGCGCCGAGGCCGAAGCGGGCGCCTTCGGCCCAGGGGGCGGCGCCGAGCCGGGGCTCCTCGGGGGCGGCGACCCAGAGATTGTAGCCGCGCGAGCCGGCGGGGGTGGAAAGCCCGGGGAAGCGCGCCAGGAGGGCGAGGAGCTCGCCGCGGCGGCGCGTGGCGATGCCGGCGCAGGCGGCCTGGTGCCGGTCGAGGAGCCCCGAGGCGAGGAGGCGCTCCGCGAAGAACTGGAGCCAGGCCGCGGGGCCGGTGTCCGTCTCGGCGCGGAGGTGGAGGAGCTCCTCGCGGAGTCCCGGCGGCGCCGCGACGAGGCCGATGCGCAGCCCCGGCGCGGCCGCCTTGGACAGCGACTTGATCCAGACGGTGCGCTCGGGCGCGAGATCGACGAAGCGCGGCAGGCCCGAGGGCTCGAGCTCGGAGACGTAGTCGTCTTCGACGATGTAGACCTCGCGGCGCCGGGCCGCCTCCGCGATGGCCCGCTTGCGCTCCAGGGAATAACGGAGGCCGGTCGGATTGTGGAGGTCGGGCACCGCGTAGTAGACGGGCGCGCCGGCGCCTCGCCGTTCGGCCCAGTGGCGCTCGAAGGCCTCGGGATCGGGGCCTTCCGCGCCGAAGGGCAGGGAGGCGCGGGGACGGAAGAGCGAGAGGGCGCCGGGATAGGTAGGCTCCTCGACGAGGACGTCGGGCGCGCCCTTGCCGATGCCGCCGCGCCGGCCGGTGGGCCCGCCGCCGGGTCCTTCGGCCCCGGAGAACAGCCGACGGCAAAGGTCCAATCCCTGCTGGCCGCCTGAAATGAGGAAGAGGGATTCGGGCGGCAAGGCAAAGCGCCGCGCCAAGGCCTCGATGAGGCGGGGCTCGCCGCGCGGTCCGGAGGCGGAGAAGACCCTCCCCCGCTCCACGGCGAGCACCTCGCCGAAGAGGCGGCCGGCTTCCTCGTAGGGAAAGAAATCCTCCGAGAGCCGCGCGGCGGAGAAGTCGCCGGCGCGCTCCTCCGGCGGAGCGGGGAAGCGCACGTAGCTTCCGGAACCGGGCCGGTTTTCGACGAAGCCCCCCGCGGCGAGGAGGTCGAAGGAGCGCTGCGCCGTCAACTTGTTGCAGCCGTAGCGTTCGGCGACTTCGCGGATCGAGGGCAGGCGCTCGCCGGGGCGGATCTCGCCCTCCTCGATCGAACGCGTCAAATCCTCGACGATACGCTCGTAAAGATGCATGGGAGAAGCATAGCACGGCTCGGGCGCGCGAGGAAACGGCGGCGGGAAAAACAAAGGCCGTCCGGAGGCGAGGTCCGGACGGCCCTGGGCGATGCCCGCTTGGTTCGGGCGCCTATTTGTGGGCGGCGACGGCCTTAAAGGCGGGAAGGTCGGTGTGGAGCTCTTCCTTGAGCGGATTCCGCTTCAGCTTGAGCACCTTGTAGAGCTGGTAGACGAAGACCGCGATGTTCGAGGCCAGGGCGATGGAGCTCACCGTCCAGAGGGCGGCCGGACTGTGGGAGGACTTCACGGCGAAGCGCGAAGTGTCCACGAAGGTCGGGAAGCACATCACGAACATCATCCAGATCGCCAGGGTCTGGGCGCGGTGCTGGAGCCAGGCGCCCTTCTTGAGGAAGAAGGCCGGGATCGTCGCCGAAACGAGGAGGGCGGCGCCGGCGTAGAAGGCGTGGTCGGACACGCAGTTGTAGACGTAGGCGAAGTTCCAGAGGTCGTAGGCGATGATCCAGAACCAGAGCATGTCGGGCCAGAGCATGTCCTGCTTCTCGTCCCTGCCGATGAAGATGCCCATCCAGCCGGTGATCGTGACGATGTTGAGGATGCCGGCGATGCCGTTCATGATGTTCCAGGGGCCGCCGACCATCATGACGCCGTCGACCATGCCCTGGAGGCCGGAGACCTGGAAGTCGCGGATGACGGCCTCCATGATGTTGAGGGCGAGGATGAAAGGCGGGAAGAGGAGGAGGAACTTGTTGGCTGCGAGCTTCTTGTAGTAGCGCAGGGCCATGAAGCCGAGGCTGCCCGCCAGGGCGGAGTAGACCTTGGCCCAGTGGAACCAGGTGCCGACGCTCGAGCCGGGGCCGGCGGTGCCCGGCCAGACGGCGAAGGTGAGGACGAGGGGCAGGGCGATGAAGAGGAGCCGGGACATCCACTTGCTCGAGCGGGCGAGCTCGTTGAGGAGCATGAGACCGGCGACGACGCCGAACCACATGAGGACCGAGTACCAGGGAATGGGCTGGAAGAGGAACATGGAGTGACCTTGCGTTGGCGGAGGGGCTCTTGCGAGCTCCGGCGCGCTCTGGCTTTGGGGAAACGGGGGCGGGACCGTGATCGTGCAGGACGGCTCGGGCGCGTCGCGGGGGCGCGGGCGGGCGTTCAGACCTCGGGTCCGAATCGCGTTTCTAAGCCGGCGACGCCGGCCGTCAGGCAGTATCTCGCCGCTTCGGGATCTTTGTCAAGATTACGATCATTTTTTACCGACATAATCGTCGTAATGATACTGAAGTGTCATTATAAAATAAGGGACCGCGCCATCAGGATGGCCGCACGGGATTCGCCCCCCGCGTGGGGGAAAAAGCCGGAAAGACGGGAACGCTCCCGGAAGCCCGACCGCTCGTAGATACGCCTCGCGCCCTCCCAAGCCTCGTTGACGAGAAGGAGCTCGGTCTCGAGGCCCGGGGCGGCCCGGCGGATGTGCTCCCGCCCCTCGTCGAAGAGCCGGGCGCCCAGGCCCGTGCCGCGCAGGGCGGGATCCAGGGTCATGGAGGCGATGTAGACGACCCTGCCCGCGGGCGCATGGCGCTCCGCGGGATCGTGGCCGAGGCGGAAGGCCGCCGGATCGGCGCCTGGATCGCCGGCCCAGCGCTCGGCGCAGAGGTAGCCGCGGGCGCGCCCCGTGGACTCGTCCCGGAGGACGACGAAGCCCGCGGGAAAGAGGGCGAGCTTGGCCCTGAAAACGGCTTCTTCCTCGCGGATGGCGGCGTCGAAGCCGCTTTCCTCGAGCTCCATGATGGCGGGAAGGTCGGCCTCGCGGGCCGCGTCGATGCGGAAGGTGGCGCTGGGCATGGCGTGCGGACTATACCACGGAAGGCGCCGTCGATTAAGCCTTCGCCGCCCGCTTGGCCGGCGCCACCCGCTTGGCCGGCGCCGCCCGCCCGGCGGGTGCCTTCCGCGCGGCGGGAGCCTTCTCATAGGTCTTGCGCCGCCCTTCCCTCCCCGTTTCGCGAAGGAGGCCCGCGCGCGCCAGGGAGTAGAGGATCTTCCGCGCGCGGTCGGGCGCCACGCCGAGGGCCTCGCCGAGGCTCGCCGAGGAATAGGGCGCGGCCAGGCCCCGCGGGATGAGGGCGAGCCAGTCGCGCCTCGTCTCGAGCCGCCGGGAATCGAGGATCTCCTCGAGGAGGCGGTCAGCGGTGCGGTCGCCCTTCCGGCGCCAAGAGCCCGTGCCGTCGCGGACGCGCAACACCGAGTCCCGCACGAAAAGCGCCTCGACCGTGACGCCGGGCGCCGCGATGAGGCTTGAGGCCTTCACGAGCTCGTCGAAGAGCGAGTAGAGGTCGCCTCGCTTCGGGCTCTTGCGCTCGGAGACGACTTCGCCGCTCTTGGGATCGATGCGCTTGATGCGGGTTTCGAGGGCGACGGGGTGAACGACGCGCACCCGATGGCCCGCGGCCGCGAGGGCCAGGACCTTGGGGGCGATCTTGCCGAGCCCCTTGGTCTGCACCTCGACAAGCTCCCCGTCGGCCTTCACGAGGTCGACGACCTTGCCGGCGACGAGGGCCTCGAGGCGGTCGCCGGGACCGGCCAGGCGCCGCTTGAGCTCGGCGTGCAGGCTCCCCTCGGAGTAAAGGTTGATGCCCGAGCGCTCGGCGACGAGCCCGGCGCCCGCGGGCGCGCCGGGCGCGGCCGGCGGGCCGGAAGCTTCCGGCGCCGGGGAGGCCCGGCCGCGCTTCGAACCCCGCGCGGCCTTGTCGGTGGAGAAAGGGGCTTTGGTCGGGGGCATGGGGGCACTATAGCCCCTACCCGCTCAGCGGGGCAAGCCGCGGCTCAGATCCACCCGAGGATGCCGGCGAAGAGGAGAAGCGCGAGGCCGTCCAGCGCGAAAAGCCCCCCGATGAGGCGTTTCGCCTTCGCGGCCGGCCAATCGTAGGCGAAGTTGGATGCCAGGAAGAAGGGGATGTAGGTGGTGACGAAGACGGGCAACGCGCCCCACCAGCCGTAGACCCAATGGAAGGCCGGCGTCCGCGCGAGGAAGATTTCGAAGACCGAGAAGAAGGCCGCGTTCGCGACCGCGATGAGGACGCGGTTGTTGAGGCCGAGGATCTTCGCCTTCGGGTCTTCGGGAAGAACCTTGGAGAAGATGACGCCGGCGACCGCGAACATGCAGGACAGCTCGACGCCGACGCCGACGAGGAGGAGGAAGCTGGTGCCGCCGGGCACGGTCCAAAGCGCGTGGCCGGAGAAATGGCGGACGAGGGCGTTGCCGATTTCGTAGGCCCAATGCACGGCGTAGAGGGCCAGGCCGGCTTGGACCGCCTTCCAATTTTTCCGCCTCACCTCCTCGAAGTAGACATAGGTGACGAAGGCCAGGAAGGGGATGAAGGTCCAATTGAAGGATGCGGGGTTTCTCAGGATGCCGAGCGCCTGGTCGGTGAGTTCGGGTCGGTTCAGGTTCATGGTTCCCCCGGGATCTTGAAGCTCGCCCCCGGGCGTGGCGCCCGGGAACGTTATGCTCCCGATGGTACAGCCCGCGAAGTCGGGACGCAAGCGGCGAAGCGCGCCGCCCCCCGAAACCGCGGGCCCGTCGTCACTTCTTCGGCGCGAGCTCCTGGAGCTTGCCCTTGAGCTCCGAAAAGCTGAGCCCCTTGGCGGAGCAATAGTCGCGTACCGATTCGCCGGACTTCCCGAGGCCGCCGAGGAGGGCCTCGACCGCCGCCATGTCGAAGCCCCAGGTCTTGAGCTCGCCGAAGGTCGTCTTCCCGACGATGCTGCCTGCGACAGGCTCATGGGACTCCGTGGCCCCGGGGGTGCCGGAACCCGACTTCTGCGCGGTCGGCGCTGCGGGGGCTGCGGGAGCGGTCGATTGTGCCGCGGCCGCTGGGGCCGGCGCTGGGGCCGGCGCAGGGGCGGGCGCAGGGGCGGGCGCTTTGGCCGCGGCGGC
>JAEUJG010000403.1 GCA_016794765.1 Spirochaetaceae bacterium
ACAAGGAGAGGCGCCCGGCCGGCCACCATCGCGAGGAAGTCGCCGAAGCGCGGAATCCTCTCCGCCGTGCCGAGGAGCCGCATTTCCGCGAGCTCCGCGAAGGTTCGGGAGGCCACCGCCGCGTCGACGCCGCACATGCGCGAAAGGCCCGAGTCGTGGAAGACCACGACCTGCCCGTCCTTGGAAAGGCGGACGTCGAGCTCGATGCCGTAGCCCTTTTCCGCGGCGGCGTCGAAGGCTCGCATCGAGTTTTCGGGCGCGTCGCCCGAGTTGTCGTAGAGGCCGCGGTGCGCGTACCTCGCGCCCGCGAGCGAAGCCCGCGCCGCGCGGCTCGGCCTGGCCGGCGCCAGCATCCAGAGGTAGAGGGCGGCCGTGAAGAGGAGGAGGGCCGCGAGGGCCGTGAGCGCGATCTGTGCCGACGTCATGGTGTTCCTTTCATCGCCGTCCGGCGGCGGCGCCCCGCGTACGGGCCGCCGCCAGGGGCGTCGCTTTAGTCCGATCCGCCGAGTACGTCCGCGGCGTTCACGCCGACGGGCTTCGAGTCGCCGTGCTTGACGAAGAAGGTCGCGGCGAAGCCGAGGAGGGCGAAGAGGGCCGAATAGACGGCGAGGCTCCGCTGGCCGACCTTGTCGATGAAGACGCCGGCGAAGGCCGGGGTCACGATTTGCGCGGCCGTCGTGGCCAGGTAGTAATAGCCCATATAGCGGCCGACGTCGGCGTCGGAGCAGAGCTCGACGACCATCGGGCCCATGTTGACGCTGACGAGGGCGAAGCCGAAGCCGAAGACGGCGAAGATGGGGCCGATGAGCCTGGCGGTTGAAGGCGTCAGGAAGTATACGGAGGCGATGGTGACGCAGACGATGGCCAAGCCGATCCTCGCCGTCATCTTGCGGCCGATCCTGGTGGAGAGCATCGCGGAGGGGATGCAGAAGACCAGCACGGAGACGACGCGGATGAGGAGGGGGCCGGAGATGCCGGAGGGGGTCATGCCGAGCTGCTTGATCGCGTATACGGAGAAGTGGGTGCTGAAGGCGTTGTAGCCCATGTACATGAAGACGACCACGGCCAGGATGTAGAACAAGCTTTTCCTCACGTCGGGCCGAAGCTTGCCGTCGACGCGCTTGCCGTCGTCCCCGGTCTCGATGCCGAAGCGCTTGTTGTCCTCTTCCACCTGTTTTACGAGCTTGGGCTCGCGGACGAAAAGCATGTAGAGGGCGAGGCCGACGAGCATCATGAGGGAGGAGCACAGGATCAAGGTGAAGAAGCCGCCGTAGAGACTCGCCATCTTCTTGTTGAGGACGAGGAAGACGACGCCGGCTATGCCGCCCATGATGTTGAGGACGGCGTTGGACTTGGAGCGCAGCGGGCGGATGAAGGTGTCGGCGCTCAGGGCGGTGGCGGGCGAACGGAAGAGGGACATGAGGAAGACGCCGAAGAGGAGGGCGACGAGCATCAGGACGAAGTTGCCCGGATTGGCCCGCTGGATCTGTCCGATCTCGCCGAGGACGGCGGCCTTGGCGGCGGCGTCGGTCGCCGCGGCGTACTTGCCGGGAATGCCGGCGGCCACGAGCCCGGCGAGCTGGCGGTTGTCGGCGACGGCCATCAGGACGAAGCAGACGGCGCCGCCGATGGTGCCCCAGAGGATGAAGGGCGTCCGCCGGCCGAGCCGCGAATGCACGCGGTCGGAGAGGACGCCGAAGAGGGGGAGGAACACGAGGGCCACGAGGTTGTCGAGGCCCATGATCATGCCGAGCACCGAGGAACTGAGGCCAAAGTGGTACGCGAGCATCTGCGGCATGATCGTGTCATAGGCCTGCCAGAAGATCGTGATCGCGAAGAAGGGCAGCGATACCAGGATCGCCTTGCGGTAATCCATCTTGCGGCCGTCGCGGATCTTGGTTTTCATTTCCATCGGCTGACTCCTCGTCGGGACGGGGGACTAGGCGGATCCTCGCACCGGATCCGCGCCTCTCGTTTTCCATCGCCGGCCGCTTGGCGGCCGTCGGTTCGCGATGATACCCGAGAAGATTCCCGTTCCCGGGCGATGTAAAAAAAGGAGGATGGGACGTAAAAACGGAAGGGTGGTGGGGAAAGGGCGCCGCGCGTCGGGCCTTCAGCCCTTCGCCAGGGCGAGCATCCGTTCGGCGAAACGCGTTTCGGCGCGGGCCTTCCCGAGGATGCGCTCGAAGGCGGCGACGACCGCCCCCGGTTCGGGCACCTCTTCCGGCGACTTTCCTCCAAGGCCTTCGGCCACGGAGGCCTCTATCGCCCGGAGCGCCGCCAGCCGCGCCTCCATGACCGCGCGGAAGCGGCTCTTTCCGAGGAGGGGTGCGAACTCCACGGCGATGTTGAGGGGATTGCGGTAGGTCCGCGGCGCCGACAGCTCGGCCTCGAGGCGTTTTACCAGCTCGGCACGTCCCTCGGGGCTGATCTCGAAAGGTTTCTGGTTGCGGTGGAAGCGCCCGGGCACGCGGCGGACGAGGCCCTTTCTTTCAAGGCCCGCCAAGGCCCGATAGATCGAGGTCGCCGCGACGGGACCCCAGCTCACGATGCCCGCGCCCTCGAGCCGCCGCCTGAGCTCAAGGCCGTGGAGCGGGCCCGAACGAGCGAGTTCTCCGAGCACGAAGGTGGAGATGGGCATTGGATCCTCCTTGTCGGGAAGGCTGTTTCAAGGGTGGAAGCTTGGATCCCGGCTTTAGTTTAGCATAGGCTAAACAAAGGAAATCGCAAGGACCCTTCCGCTTAAGAACCTCGAACCTAAGTGCCCCGCACAAAGCCACGGAGGCGCGGAGGAAGGCGGGGACTATCCCCGTTCTTCCCTTCGCGCCTTCGCGTCCTTGTGTCTTTGTGTGGAATTTCTTGATTCTCCGCGCCCCCGTGCCTACGCGCCTACAACTCCACGGGCCGGCGGTTGTCCGAGAGGCGGCGCATGAGGTACTCCCGGTCGAGGCCGAGGTCGGCGACGAGGGAGCGCAGCTGCTCCGCGGAGAGGAGGTTCTGCTCCGCGTAGAGGTAGACGAGGGCGCGTTCGGCGACGCAGGGGACGCGGAGGGCGTCCATCTGCGTCGCGCAGGGATCGGCGCACTCGAGGTAGCGGGAACGCAGGGAGGCGTGGAGGCGGGACTTTTCGATGTTGCCGGCTATCGCGTTGAGTTCGGCCAGGAGGGGCTTGAGCTCGCCGCGGGCCGCGGCCTCCCCGAGGGGCTTCAGCGTGAAGTAGCTGTATTCCTTGCCGGGGAGGTAGTGGTGGGCGTCGCAGCGCGTGCAGTAGTTCGGTTCGCGGCCGTCCTCCTTGGCGCGGTCGCCGCCGATGATGATGAGGGGGTCGAAATAGAGGGCGGGGCACTCGACGCCGTCCATGAGGTAGTAGCGGTAGGTGTAGAGCGAGTCGGCCAGGCAGTCCGGGTGCTCGCAGTAGGCGGAGAGGGGGAAGACGTCCGTCGCGGTCTCCAGGAGGAGCCTCGCGGTCTGGTTGAAGATCTCGCGGCGGAAATTGAGGACGAGGGTCGGGCAGACGAAGGTGAGGCCGCGCCGTTCCGACTCGTCCTGCATGAGGTAGGCCACGCGCTCGTCGTAGAAGGCGGCCTCGTCGACGATCCAGGTGCCGGCGCCCGGATTTTCCGCGATGAGCGATTCCAGCGCGAAGGAGTCGCGGGCCTGGCCGAGGCGGTCGCCGCAGCGCTCGTAGCCGCCGCGGTAGGCCAGGGCGTCCGCCGGGTAGTCGGGGAAGCGCGCGGCGTCAAGGCTCGAGCGGACGACGAAGATGTCGCGGCGGTCGGCGCCGGCGCGGCTCGTGGCGCTCTCAGCGGCCTTTCCCTTCTTCCTGGCCACGGCGCCGTCGCGCCAGATGCGCGCCGAGTACTCGGTCTTGCCCGAGCCCATGGGGCCGATGACGAGAATCCGCCTTCCGGCCTTCGTGAAATCGAAGTGGTTGAAGGGATGGTGCATCCGGATGCGGGGGAAGCCGAGGTTCCTGAGGAGCTCGGCGTCCCCGCCCGTCATGCCTTCGTCGCTGTCCATGGGCTCTCCTCTCCTTGCGCCTTCGCCTAGATTTCGCGGGGTTCGAAGATGCGGCGGAAGGACTTGAGGGCGGCGCCGAGGGAGACGCCGACAAGTCCGGTGACGAAGAAGCTCCGCGACATCGTGCCGAGGACGGCGCCGAAATAGGCGCGGAGGCTGGCGGCGGCCTCGCCGGAGAGGGCCTGGCCGGCCTCGAGGGGTAGGACCTTGAGGAGGAAGGGGGCGCCGGGCAGGGCCAGGAGGATGCCGGGAACGAGGACGAGGACGGAGGGCGGAATCAGGTAGGAGCCGGCGCGGGAGAGCACCGCCGCGGAACCGCCGCCGGCCATCAGGGCCAGTCCGGCGATGAGGACGGCGGAGAGAAGGGTCAGGGTGAAGGTCGCGCGGTCGAAGCCGGCCTTGAGCGAAAGACCCTTGGGCAGGTCGGTCTGGACGCGGAGGTTCTTCTCCTCCACGCGCGCGGGGACCTTGTCGGCGGCGGCGAGGAGGGCGGCGCGGGTCTTCTCCGTCATGACGGCGACGGAGCTGCCCTCCGGGCGGAAGCTGAAATCGCCCGCGGCGGGCTTCTCCGCGCGGACGGGCAGGGCCTTGGCGTAGTCCGCCGCGGCCTGGGGCGCCGCCTTGCGCAACGCCGCCTTGAGGGGCGAAAGGTCGAGGACGAGGTCGGCGGAGCCCGCGCGGGACTCGAGGGCGTCAA
>JAEUJG010000404.1 GCA_016794765.1 Spirochaetaceae bacterium
GGCGACGGCGCCGGCGCCGCGGTGCTTTCCCGCATCGAGGAATCCGGCCGCGGCCTCATCGCCAGCGTGCTCGGCGCGGAGGGCTCCGGCGCGAAGGACCTCTACCTGGTCCAGGAGGAGCGCACCCGGACCTTCGAGCGCGCCGAACCCGTGGTGCCGCGCATCGCGATGAACGGCCAGAACGTCTACAACTTCGCGGTCAAGTCGATCACCGTCCTCGTCCAGCGACTCCTCCACCAGGCGGCCTACCGGCTCGACGACTTCGCCTGGATCGTCCCCCACCAGGCCAACGCGCGCATCGTGCAGGCGGCCGCGAAGCGCCTCGGCGCGCCGGAGGACAAATTCTACCTCAACATGGCGGAATACGCGAACACCTCCGCCGCGAGCATCCCCATCGCCCTCGACGAGATGAACACGAAGGGACTCCTCAAGAAGGGGGACCTCGTCATGCTCCTCGGCTTCGGCGCCGGACTGACCTACGGCGCGCAGGCCATCCGCTGGTAAGGAGAGAAGAACCATGAGAAAGATCGCCATCACCGGCCTCGGCGTCGTGAGCCCCTTGGGCAACGACGTGGCGGGCTTCTGGGACGCCGTCAAGGCCGGCCGCTCCGGCGCCGGCCCCGTCACCCGCTTCGACGCCTCCCGCCTGGAGGCCCGCGTCGCCTGCGAGGTGAAGGGCTTCGATCCCTCCCTCTACATGGACAAGAAAGAGGCCCGCAAGATGGCCCTCTTCAGCCAGTACGCGGTCGCCGCGGCCGTCCAGGCCTGGCGCGACGGCGGGCTTCCCGAACGGAGTTCGGGTCCCGAGCGGAGTTCGGGTCCCGAGCGGAGCGCAGCGGGCGAGGCCCAGCCCGAGCCGGCGGCCGCCCCCGGCTCCGCCGACCCCCTGGCCGCGGCCCCCGAGGCGGCGCGCGTCGGTCCCTATTCCGCGCATCGCGTCGGTACCGTGATCGGCAACGGCATCGGCGGCATCGACGTCTGCCTCGAATCCCACAAGAAGCTCCTCGAGTCGGGGCCGGGGCGCATGCTCCCCATGACGGTCCCCCTCATGATCGCCAACGAGGCGGCGGGCAACGTGGCCATGCGCCTCGGCATCGGCGGACCGGCGCTCACCGCCGTCACGGCCTGCGCCTCCGGCACCGACGCCATCGGCCAGGCCCTGGACCTCCTCCGCGCCGGCCGCTGCGACGCCATCCTCGCCGGCGGCACGGAGGCGGCCATCACGGAGTTCGCGATGGGCGGCTTCTGCCGGCTCCAGGCCCTCTCCACCGCGTGGAACGACCAGCCCCTCCGCGCCTCCCGCCCCTTCGACAAGGACCGCGACGGCTTCGTGATCGGCGAGGGCGCCGCCGTTCTCCTCCTCGAGGACTACGACTCCGCCAAGGCCCGCGGCGCCCGCATCTACGCGGAGCTCGCCGGCTACGGCGCGAGCTGCGACGCCTACCACCTCACGGCGCCCGACCCCTCCGCCGAGGGCGGGGCGCGCGCGATCCGCGCGGCCCTCGAGGACGCCGGACTCCGGCCCGACGAGGTCGACTACTACAACGCCCACGGCACCTCGACGGCGATGAACGACCCCATCGAAACCCTCATGGTCAAGAAGGCCTTCGGCGCGCACGCGCACAAGCTCAAGGTCTCCTCCACGAAGAGCATGACCGGCCACTGCATCGCCGCGGCCGGAGCCATCGAGGCCCTCATCTGCGTGAAGGCCGTCGAGGAGGGCTTCGCGCCGCCGACGATCAATCTCGAGCACCCCGACCTCGAGGCGGGCTGCGACCTGGACTACGTGCCGAACCACGGCGTTTCGACGCCGATCCGCGCGGCGGCCAGCTCCTCCCTCGGCTTCGGCGGCCACAACGCCGTCCTCGTCGTGAAGAGGCCCTCCTGATGGAAGCGACCGACGGCGCCAAGCCGCGGCCCGCGCCGCGCTCCTCCGCCTCCGGACGCGAAATCGAGGAGCTCCTGCCCCACCGCGCCCCCTTCCTCTTCGTGGACCGCGCCGAGATCGATCCCGGCTCCGGCACCGAAGGCTGGATCCGCGGCGAGCGGACCTTCCGCGAATCGGACTTTTTCTTCGCGGGTCATTTTCCGGGCTTCCCCGTCGTGCCCGGCGTCATCCTCGTCGAGACCCTGGCCCAGTGCGGCGGCGTCGGCGTCAAGCTCCAGGGCATCCGCGCCAACGGCACCTTCCTCCTCGCCAAGGTGAAGGAAGCCCGCTTCCGCCGGCCCGTGCGCCCCGGGGAGACCCTTTCCATGGAGGTGGAAAACCTCAAGGCCTCGCCCAACATCGTCCACCAGCGCGGACGGGGCTCCGTGGGCGGCGAGTTGGCCATCGAGGCCGAATGGCTCTGCATCGTCGGCGCCGCCGCCCTGCCCGACGGGGCGCCGGTCGCCGTGGGCGCCGAGATGGCCGCCGCGAGCGCGGTCCGCGCCGCGAAGGGAGGACAGCCGTGATCATGAAGCCCATGGTTCGCAACAACATCTGCATCAACGCGCACCCCGTCGGCTGCGCCAGGGAAACCCTGCGCCAGATCGAGTACGTCGCCGCGCGGAAGAAGCTCTACGAGGCCCTTCCCGGCCCCCGAGCCGTCCTGGTCATCGGCGCCTCCACCGGCTACGGCCTGGCGTCGCGCATCGCGGCGGCCTTCGGCTTCGGCGCGGCGACGGTCGGCGTCTCCTACGAAAAGGCTCCCTCCGAGACCAAGGTCGGCACCCCGGGCTGGTACGACAACCGCGCCTTCGAAGCGGCCGCCCGCGCCGAGGGCCTCGTGTCGCACGGCGTCGACGGCGACGCCTACTCCGCGGAGGTCAAGGCCGAAGTGATCCGCGCCGCCCGCGAGCTGGGCCTGCGCTTCGACCTCGTGGTCTACTCCCTCGCCTCGCCGGTCCGGCTCGATCCCGAGACCGGCGTCCTCCACAAGTCCGCCATCAAGCCCCTCCGCGCGCCCTACCGCGGCCGCTCCGTGGACGTCTTCACGGGCCGCATCTCCGAGGCCGAGGTCCAGCCCGCCACGGAGGAGGAGGCCGCCGAGACCGTCAAGGTGATGGGCGGCGAGGATTGGGCGCTCTGGATCGAGGCGCTCGCCGAGGCCGGCGTCCTGGCGCCCTCGGCCGTCTCCGTCGCCTACTCCTACGTCGGCCCGGAACTCTCCTGGCCGATCTACCGCGACGGCACCATCGGCCGCGCCAAGGCCCACCTCGAGGCGACCGCCGCGGCGCTCTCCGCGCGCCACGCGGACCGGGGCTTGCGCGCCTACGTCTCGATCAACAAGGCCCTCGTCACGCGGGCCAGCGCGGTCATCCCCGTGATTCCCCTTTACGTATCGACCCTGTTCAAGGTGATGAAGGAGCGCGGCAGCCACGAGGACTGCGTCGCCCAGATCGACCGCCTCTACCGCGACCGCCTCTACGCCCCCGGCCCCGGCGGCTCCCCCGCGGCGCCCGCCCTCGATCCCGAAGGCAGGATCCGCCTCGACGACCTCGAGATGAGCCCGGGCGTGCAGGCCGAGGTCGAGGCGCGGATGGCGCACATCGTGCCCGAGAACCTCGCGACCCTCGCCGACGTGGAGGGCTTCAGGCTGGACTTCCTCCGCATCCACGGCTTCGAGGTGCCGGGCGTGGACTACGAGGCGGACATCGCGCCGGACTACGACCCGCTCGAGCCCGCGGTTCCGCCCGAGGAAGCCCGGGCTCCCGGCGACCGGGCGCGCTAGCTTCCGGGATGGACCGGTTCGAGAGGCGGCGGAGGGACGGCCCCTTCGCCGCCGACCATGAAAGGGCGGCGCGAGAGGCCAGGCGGCGGCAGAGACGGCGCCTGCTTCGCGAGCTCATGGAACGGCTCCGTTGGAGGACCGACAGAACGAAGGCGCGGGACGGCGGCTCGGAGGAGGACGACGGCGATAGATGACGACACACCACAGTATGCCGAATACATGATACGGTTTTTCGACGAACCGCCAAAGCGCCAGAATCCGTCCCGCGCGCGGCGTTTCCAGTCATATTCCAGGGCGCGCCGGATTCTCTCCCCGGCGCGCCCTTTTCTTTGTCCGGCGCCAAGGATAGCCGGTTTCGCACGCGCGAAACTCCGGCCCGGCGCCGCGGGGAGCCAGTTTCGCACGCGCGAAACTCCCTTCCGGCGCCGCGGGGACTTGCCGAGGAGGGCCGCCCGCGCTAGCCTCTCTCCCGTGAACCTACTGATCCTCGAGGCCGTTGAAACCGGCGCCCCGATCCCCCGGAACGACCGGCGCTACGAGCACGTGAAAAAGGTCCTCAAGAAAGCGCCGGGCGACCGGCTCGCCGCGGGAATCGCCGTCGACGAGCCCTTCGCACCCGCCCCGGGCGCCTTGGGCGAGGCCGTGGTCCTTTCCCTCGGCGAAAAGAGCCTGGAACTGGGCTTCGAGCCCTTCGCCGGCGCGGCGGGCGATCCCGAACCCCTCGCTCCCCTGCGCCTCATCCTCGGTTTTCCCCGCCCCATCCAGGCCAACCGCATCTTCAAGGACCTGGCGAGCCTTGGCGCGGCGGAGATCCACCTCGTGGGCACCGAACTCGGCGAAAAATCCTACCTCGAGAGCGATTTCTTCAAGCTGCGGGAATGGCGGCGCCCCCTCCTCGAAGGCGCGGAGCAGGCGGGGAATCCACGGCTGCCGCGGGTGCGGACGCATTGGAGCCTGGCCCGCTGCCTTGAGGCTCTCGCCGACGAGGGCGGCGCCGAAGAAGGCGGCGCCGAAGATGGCGGCGCTGGAGGCCGGGCCGGGCCCGACTGGACAGCGCCCGGTGCGACGGCGGGCGGCCTTGAGCCGCGCTGGCGCGGGGGCGGCCTCCTCGCCCTTCATCCGGGTCCCGGCGCGCCCGCCCTCGGATCCCTCGCCGGGCTCCGCGCGCCCCTCAGCCTCGCGATCGGGAGCGAGCGCGGCTGGACCGAGGCGGAGGTCGCGCGGCTCGAGGACGCGGGCTTCGCGCGGACGGCCTTGGGCGCGCGCATCCTCAAGACGGAGACGGCGACCCTCGCCGCGACGGCGATAGTCCTCGGCAAGCTCGGGAGGATGTAGGGGCGGCCGGTCAGTCGCCGCAGAAGCGGGGGGCGAACTCCTTGAGGAAGGCGCCGAGGGGCCCGCACAGGCCCTCGCTGTCGCCGCACCAGGCGCGGGGGGCGTGGCGGTCCGCGGCGTCCGAGAGGACGCGGAAGGCCAGGGCCTCCAGCGCCGCGCCCTTGGCGCCGAGGCCGCCGTAGAGGGCGACCTTGGCGATGGCCGCGCTCTCCATGTCCACCGCGAGGGCGTTGGTCCGGTCGCGGATGAAGTTGGCCCGCGAAGGATCGTCCATGAAGGCGTCGCCCGAGGTGACGATGCCCTCCGCGTAGGCAAGGCCGAGCGCGGCGAGGGACTCGCGGGCGGCGGCGAGGGTTTCCTCCCCGGCGGAGCGCAGGAGGGGATCGCGCATCCCGCAGAAGGGCGTCAGGCCCGGCGGGTAGCGCAGGGCGCTCATGTCCATGTCGTATTCGACGAACTCGCCCGCGAGGACGAGGCCGCCCACCGCGGTTCCGCCGCTGAGGGAGCCCGAGGTGCCGAGCGACAGGAGGAGGGACGCGCCGTCCGATACGCGGGCGGCGCCCGCGCCGGCGAAGGCCTTGCCGATGCCGGATATCGTGAGACGGATCGGGAGCCGTTCCGAGGTCCACAGGCCGGCGGCCGCGGCTTTCCAGGAGAAAAATGGATCGTCGAGCGTCGAGCGCGCCTCGCGTTCCAGGGCGAACAATACTCCGATGCTCCGCATGCTCCCTCCCACGCTCCAATTCTCGCGCAGGAGGGGATGCGAAGCAAATTCGCCCGCCGCCCCGCGTTCCGATTTCCCGGGGCCGCCGCGCGGGGCCGGCCCGAGCCGGCGAACCGCGCCCCGGGCCGGGACATGGCCCGGGGCCGCGCCGCCCGGCAGGCCTACACCTTGAGAAGCCGCTTGAGCTCCGCGACGTTGGCCGCGAACTCGGCGCAGGCCGCCTCGACGGGCCCTGGGCTCGACATGTCCACGCCGGCGACCTTGAGGGCCTCGATCGGGAAGCGGGAGCCGCCCGACTTGAGGAAGGCGAAGTAGTCCTCGCGCTCCTTGGCGCCGCCGGAGAGCACGCGCCGGGAGAGGGCGATGGAGGCGGAGATGCCCGTCGCGTACTTGTAGACGTAGAAGGCGTTGTA
>JAEUJG010000427.1 GCA_016794765.1 Spirochaetaceae bacterium
AACAACGATGTTGTTTAACAACCCGCCCTATTCGCCGCTCGCCGACCGCGCCGACGCCGCCCGTCGGCTGATCGCCCTCGATCCCGCGGAGGCCGAAAGCCAGGCCGCCGCGGTGTTGGCGGAGGCCAGGGCGGCCGGGGATCTCTACGCGATGCGGCGGGCCTATTACGCCCAGAGCGCCGCAAACCTGACCTTGGCGAAGTACCAGCGCGCCTTGGACTGCACGATCGACGGGATCGCCGAATACGAGAGTCTCAAGCTGCCCGCCCCTCCCGAGCTGCTCAACATCCAGGGTTCAGCCTACCGCTACCTCGGCATGTACGGCCTGGCGACCGACCGCCTTCTCCGCTCCGAGGAAGGCTCCCGCGACGCCGATCCCCCCGTCGCGCGCTATCCGATCTTCAACAACCTCGCCTTGGTCCTCGACGACATCGGGGAACTGGAAGCCGCCCTCGAATTCCTGGACCGGGCGGAGGAGGAAGTCGAGCGCGCGGGCATCGACAAGGCCCAGCTCAACATCCAGGTCAACCGCGGCCTCGTACTCCTCAAGCTCGGCCGCGACGCCGACGTCCTGCCCCTCCTCGACGCGACGACGAAGGCCGCGAGGGCGCAGGGCGAGGACGTAACCTTGGCCGCCGCCCTCGACAGCCGGGGCACGGCGCTCACCAAGTTCGGCAAGCTCAGGGAAGGCGAGGCGGATTTCCGCGCGGCCCTCGACATCGAACGGAAAAACGGGCTCGCCTCCATCGGTTCGGAAACGCGGGAACACCTGGCGGAGAATCTCCTCGCGCAGGGCCGCTATGCGGAAGCCGAGTCCGAAGCCCGCGCGGCCTGCGACGCCGCCCGGCGCGCGGGCTTCGCCGTCCTCCTGGCGCAGGCCGTCTTCGCGCGGGCCAAGGCGCTGGAAGCGCTGGGCCGCTATCGCGAGGCGGCCGAAGCCTACCGCGAGCGCATCGAGCTCGACACCGCAGAGGCCCATGCCGAGGGCCGCGCGGCCTACAAGGAGCATCGCAGGGAGCCGACCCGGACCGCGCCGGAAGCGCCCGCTCCGGACGCGCCGGCCTGAGGGCACAAAACCAGGCCGGCCGCTCCCCGGGCTAGTACATGGCCCGAATATCCGCCTCGCGGCGGCAGTTCCCCGTCTCCAGCCACTCCGCGATGTTCTCGATCGCCTGGTCCGCGTTGGCGGCGGCGGCCTCGTGCGCGGAGCCGGCGACGTGGGGCGAGAGGATCACGTTCGGCAAGCCGTGGATCGGATAGCGCGAGGGCGCGCCGCGGACGGCGCCGCCCTGGGGATAGGTGTACCAGGTGTCGATGGCCGCTCCCCGGAGCACCCCCTCCTTGAGCGCGAGGTAGAGGCCTTCCTCGTCGACCACCTCGCCGCGGCCCACGTTGACGAGGAACTTGCCCTTCGCCCCCATGAGGAGCTCCCGCGAAAAGAGGCCCTTGGTTTCCGGCGTGAGGGGCAGGGTCACGAAGAGGAGCTCGGCGCCCGCGACGGCAGCCGCGAGGTCGCCCTCGATCCGGTCGAAGTTGGGCGGCACCGGCGCGTCGCCGCGGCGGCGGTAGCCCGTGACCTCGCAGTCGAAGGCCTTGAGGAGGCGCGCCAGGACCTGGCCGATGGCGCCGACGCCGAAGACGGCGACCTTGCGGCGGAAGAGGGAGCTCCAAAAATCCTCGGAACCCTTGCCCACCCAGAAGCCGTGCCAGAGCTCGCCCTTGAGGTCGTTGTGGAATTCGGTGACGCGGCCCATGAAGTCGAGGGTCATCGCGAGGGCGCGCTCGGCGACCTCCTCGGCGTTGCCGTGGACGTTGAAGACGCGCACGCCCTTTTCGGCGAGAAGGCCGGCGGGCAGGTGGTTGAGGCCGGCGAAGGGGACGAAGACCGCCTTGAGGCGCTCCGCGCGGAGGTAGACCTCGTCGGGCAGGCGGTTCGCGAGGACGGCGTCGAGACCGGCCACGCCCTCCATGGCGGCGACGGGATCGAGGA
>JAEUJG010000480.1 GCA_016794765.1 Spirochaetaceae bacterium
CGCGGAGGGCGACGGCCAAAGCGAACTCAAGATACTCGAGTTGCGCGGCGACCACTTCACCGCCGTCCCGTGATTGCCGGCGAGGGGACTTGAACCCCTACATCCTCGCGAATAGCGGATTTTGAGTCCGCCGCGTCTACCATTCCGCCACGCCGGCTTGCGTCATCACGTTGTACCGTGCCGATGGCCCTTCGTCAAGGCAAGGCGTGGGCGGGCTATACACAAATGCCCAAAATGGATAATATGGAGTAAAATAAGCTATTTGGAGGCCTTGACGATGATCGCCTACCTTCGTCGTCGCGTGACCGCCTTGGCGCAGGGCATGGCGCTCCCCGGCCACGAAAACAACGAGCAGGGCGGAGTCGTTCGCCATCGGGCATGGCTCGCGCGCGTCCTTGTCCTCTCCGGTCTCGGCATCGGTTTCCTGCTGATCGTTCCGAGTCTCCTCTACGCCTTCACCCATCGCATATCGCCCCTGATCGCGGCCGAGCTTGTCGTCTACGTCCTTTTGGCCTGCATTGCCGTCTTCGACGGCGCCGAACGCAGGCTCCATTCGCTGGCCGTCGTCGGGCTTTGCATGGGCTTCGGCCTGTTCCTCTTCGCCTATCGCGGTCCCGCCGGCGCGGGCCAATCCTGGCTCGGCGCCTCCGTGGTCTTGGCCACCCTGCTCTTCGGTTTCGGCGGCGGTCTCCTCAACTCCCTCTTCGTGCTGGTCTCCCTGGCCTTCGTGGCCTGGGCGGCCGCTCGCGGTCTCCTGCCTTGGTCCATGGCCGCCGGGACCCTCCACCTCCTCATCCTCAACATCGTCTGCCTGGCCCTCCTGACCTCGCTGGCGGGCGCCGCCCTGGTGCGGTCGCTCCGCCTGGCCCTGGGCGCCAGCGAGCGCTTGCGCGCCGACCTGGCCGAACGCGGCGCCGCCTTGGAGCGCGAGGCGGCGGAACGGCTCAGCGCCGAGGAAAAGGCGGTATTCTACCGCGACTACGACGAGGGCTCCGGCCTGCCGAACCGGGAGTTCTTCATGCGCGAACTCTCCCGGAGCCTGGCCTCCGCCGGACGCCGCGACCGGCTCTTGGCCCTCTTGGCCGTCGGTACGGACCGCATGGGCCGCGTCTACGACGAGTTCGGCCAGGAAGCGGGCGCCGAGGCCCTGAGGGGCGCCGCCGGAGCCCTCAAGGCGGCCTTCCGCGAGGACGACCTGGTCGCCCGCTTCCGCGACGACCTGTTCTTCGTGCTCTGCGCCGACGTGAAAAGCGTCGTGGACGCGAACGGCCTTGTCGCGAAGGCGAGGGCGGCCTTCGAGCGGCCCTTCCAGACGAAGGGCGGACCGATCGGCCTGACCGCCAACCTCGGCATCTCCCTCTACCCCCACGACGGCCGGGACGCCGAGGAACTGGCGCGGACCGCCGCGGCGGCCCTGCGCCTGGCCGAGGGGGACGGTCCGGGCTCCTACCGCTTCTACGACGCGAGCATCCACGGCGGACTCGTCGCCCGCCTGCGCTACGAGCGCGACCTCGAGGCCGCCATCCGCGAGGAAAGGCTCGAGCCCTGGTTCCAGCCCAAGGTGGACAAGCTCGGCCGCATCGTCGGGGCGGAGGCGCTGGCGCGTTGGCCGCTCGAGGACGGCAGCCTGCGCCTGCCGGGGGAGTTCGTGCCCGTGTCGGAGCGGGCCGGCTTCGTCGACCGCCTCGGCGCCCTCGTGCTCAAGAAGGCCTGCGAGGCGATCGCGGCCTGGGACGCCGCGGGGCTCCGCGCCGTGCCGATAGCCGTCAACCTTTCCCCCTTCCAGCTGCGCCGACCCGCCCTGGCCGAGGAACTCCGCGACATCATCGCGGCCGGCGGCGTCGATCCCTCCCGCCTGGAGCTCGAGATCACCGAGAGCGGCATGGCCGGGGTCGAGGACGGGGCGGCCTGCATGCTCCGCGAGCTGCGGGGGCTCGGCCTCCGCCTGGCCATCGACGACTTCGGCACCGGCGCCAGCGGGATCGCGCGGCTCAAGGACTACCCCGTGGACGTCATCAAGCTTCCCAAGGAGTTCGTCGATCCCCTGCCGGGGGACCAGCGGGCGGCGACCGTCGCGCGGGCCATCATCGAACTCTCCCACGAGCTCGACTATCGCGTCGTCGCCGAGGGCGTCGAGTCGCGGTCCCAGTTCGATTGGCTCCGGGGCGCCCGCTGCGACAGCTTCCAGGGCTATCTTTTCGCGCCGCCCCTCGCCGCCGACGACTTCGGCTGCGCGCTTGCGTCGGGATTCGCGCCGATAGTAGACTGATTCCCATGGAAAGCATCCTCGCCTGGGGCGTCGACGTCGTCCGCTTCGTCCAGGGGGCCGCGAGCCCCGTCATGACCGTCTTCATGAAGGGCCTCTCCGCCCTCGGTTCCGAGTGGTTCTACCTCGCGATCCTGCCCGTCATCTACTGGTGCGTGGACCGGCGCCGCGGGGCGAG
>JAEUJG010000528.1 GCA_016794765.1 Spirochaetaceae bacterium
CGAGAGCGACAAGGCCGCGGACATCGCGCGCTTCTACCTGCGGCCCCTCGGCTTCGAGTCGGTGCGCTACCGCAATCCCCTGAAGGCCCTCGACAACCTCGAAGAGATCGACCCGGACGCGGTCATCCTTTCCGCGCGCGACTATCCCCGCCACTGGAAGGTCCTGGCCTCGGCCATCCGCGCCGAGCGCGACAAGGAAGCGTGCGTCCTCATCCTCCTCGAAGGGGACAAGCTCTCCGTGGAGGAGGCGGCCAAGGCCGCCGCGCTCGGCGTCAACGGCGTCGTCGGCGACTCGCTGGATGACCGCCGCGAGCAATCCCGCTTCCAGCGCCTCCTCAAGCGCTACGTCGCCGTCGACGAATCGCGCTCCTCCGACCGCGTCGCGCCTTCGGAATGGGATCGGCTCGACTTCATGTACTCCGATCCCGAATGCCTCCTCCCGGTCTCGGGCCGCCTCGAGACGATCTCCGCCACCGGCCTTTCCTTCGTCCCGAGCGACGAGACCGCCGCGCAGCGGCTCGGCACGGGCGACGTCCTCGAGGATTGCTCCCTCCGCGCCGGCGAGAGGATCCTCTCCCTATCCTGCGAGGTGGTCCGCGTGGGCAAGTCCCTGGGCCTCGCCATCAGGCGGATGGACGAGGAAGAGCGGGTCTACCTGGGCCGCTACCTCGAAGCCGGCTCGGAACGGGAGATGCGCGCCCTGTTGAAAAAAGGATGAAGCGACTCTATACTGGCGCGATGTCCGAAGAACGCAGCCCTTGCCCCGACGAATACCTTTCCGAGTACGCCCGGAAGCTGAAAGCCGTCGGCCACCCCATACGTCTCAGGCTCCTCTGCCTCATCGCCCGCGAGGAGGATCCCTGCGTGACCGACCTCTGGCGATGCCTCAAGCAGCCGCAACCCGTCATTTCCCAGCATCTCGCCATCCTCAAGGAAAACGGCATCGTGGCCGCCGAGGTGCAAAAGACCCGCCGCGTCTATTCGATTTCCGATCCCTTCATCGGCGCCCTCGTCAAGCGCATCCTCGAGGAAAATCCGGGCACCGACAAGCCGGTCCCGTAGCGCCGTCGGGCAGGTTCTTCGCGGCGGCGCCGAACCGCGGCAGCGGGTCGCCGGGCGCACATGAAAAGGGGCTCTCTGGGAGCCCGCTTTTTCGTCACCATGCCTATCCGCCTCTTGCCTTCCGATCCATGGCCAACCCGGAATCAGGGAACCCTGCCGGCTTCCCTCGCCGCCGCCGGAACCGGCGGAGCGGCGTCCGGAGGTCGGGCCAGGGCAGACGAGGAACGGGCCGACCAAGGTACCAGGCTCGGCCGGGCCGCCAGCGCGCGCCAGATGCCCCGCGCCGATTCGCGGTGGCCCTGGGCGGCCAAGGCCTCGCCGAGCTCGTAGAGCGCCTTGGATACGCCGCTCTCCTCGGCGAAACGCCGGAGCTCCCGGTCGCCTTCCACGCGCGCGAGCAGCTCGCCGAGTTCGCGATAGGCGTAGCCGGGCTCCTTTTCGCGGATCCGCTCGATGCAGCGCGCGAGGAGGGCATTGGAGGCTCCCGCCAGATGGATGAGGGCCTGCGGCCTTCCGCTTTCGAGGTAGAAGCTTCCGAGCTCGGCGCTCGCCCGGGTCCAGGGTCCCGGCGCGACTCGGTAAAGGATCATGAAACGGTCAAAGCCGTCCCGGGCGAGATTGCGCTCCATCGCCTCGCGGAGGTAGCGCTGGCGGTCCGAGAACAGCTCGCCCGAATCGGCGATCGCCTTGAGGCCGTCCTCGTAGGCCCGCCAGTTGCCGGCGGCGCGATAGACGGCGGCGAGGGCCTCGAGGATGGCGTAGCGCTCCTCGGGGATTTCGAGCGAATCGCTCATGTCGTAGGCGCGCCGGAACTGGAGCTCGGCCAGGCGAAGCTCCCCCTCGGCGAGATAGACCTTGCCGATCCAGAACTCCGCCTCGGGATAGAAGCCCAACTCGGCGACCACGCGGCGAAGGGCCGCCACCGACCCCCGCAAGGCCGAGGCGGGACGCTGTTCGAGCACGAGGAGGAGGGAATCGAGAAAGCCGGCGAAGGCGTCCGAAGGGTCCCGCGACAGGAGAAGCTCGGCTTCCTTGCGGAGGGAGCCGCCAGCCGCCTCCTTGATCGCCGCGTATTCCCGCGCTATGAGATCGCGCTTGGCCAGGGCGTCGATGACTCCCGCCAGCGAATCCCGCTGGGGGATCGCCTCCTTGAGCTCCAGGGCCGTCTGGATCTTGGCCGCGGCGGCCGCGAAACGGTCGCGCCGCAGCCTCGAGGCCTCGGAGAAGGCGTTGAGCGCCTCGCCGAAGCGCCGCTCCTCGAAGAGTCGGCGGCCCGCCTGGTAGCTTTGCCAGGACTCGTCCGCCGTCCACGCGGGGGAGACGGCCAGGAAGGCGAACGCGAGGCAGGCGGCGACGATGGAAGGGCTGGTTCTTTTCATTCGAACGCGCGAAGCTCCTCTTCGAATACAGTATCGGCCTCTTCCCGCAGGATCGTTCGCGCTATCTTGCCTTTCCGGAAAATGACCACCTTGTCTCCGGCGCCGGTGATGCCGAGGTCAGCGTGCCGCGCCTCTCCCGGTCCGTTGACGACGCAGCCCATGACGGCGATGGTGGCCTCCGTCTTGAGCGCGTAGAGCCGCGCGGCCCAGCGCGCCGTGAAGGCGTGGGTGTCGAAGCCCGCGCGCGCGCAACGCGGGCAGGATACGAGGGTGATCCCCGCCCTTCCCTTCCCGGCGGCCGCCAGGATCTCGCGGCCGGCGGCCACCTCGGTCTCCATCGTGTCGGAGATGGAAACGCGGATGGTGTCGCCGATGCCTTCCTCGAGGAGGGGCACCAGGGCCGCAGTGTTCTTGACGATGCCGGGCACGAGGGGCCCAGCCTCCGTCACGCCGAGATGGAGGGGATAATCGTGGGCCCGGGCGAAGCGGCGGTTGACCTCGAGGGTCTCCGCGACGGAGCTGGCCTTCATCGAGACGACGACGTCGGAGAAGCCGAGTTCCTCGAAGGCTGCGACCTCCCGTTCCGCGGCGGCGACGAGGGCTCCGGCCCGGTCGATTTCGCCGCGCTCCAGGCGCTCGCGGAGATCCTGGGGAAGGGAACCGCCGTTCACGCCGATGCGGATGGGCACGCCCTTGTCCCGGGCCTTTTTCGTCACCTCCTCGACCTTCCAGCGCTCGCCGATGTTGCCGGGGTTGATGCGGATCTTGGCGATGGGATGGTCGAGGCAGGCCAGGGCGATGCGCCAGTCGAAGTGGATGTCCGCGACGAGGGGCATCTCCACCATGGCGGCGAGGCGGCCGAGGACTTCGGCGTCCCCGAGCGCGGGCACGGCGAAGCGGAGAACGTCGCAGCCGAGCTCCGCGAGGCCGCGGACGCGGGCGGCGGCCGCCTCCAGCGCGTCCGCGCGGAGAGGCTCCTTCCACATGGTCTGGATCGACACGGGGAAGCCCCCGCCGATGATGAGGCCCTTGGCCTTTACGGATCGAACGCTTGGCATGCCTCGATAGTAGCGCGGGGCGCGGGCGGATTGGAAGGGGCGAAAAAAAGGCCGCCCGGCGACCGGGCGGCCTTTCAAGGGTGGAGGATTCCCTTAGATGGCGCCGAAGGTGAAGGCCATCACGAAGAGGGCGACGGTCTCGCAGAGGCCGACGACGGTGATGTACTGGCCGAAGCCCTTGCCGGTCTCGCCGAAGGCGTCGCAGCTCGAGGCGGAAGCCTTGCCCTGCGCGATGGCGGACATGCCCATCGCCGCGCCGCCGATAATGCCCGCGCCGAGGAGGAGGAGGGGATCCTTCGTGGAAGCGAGCATCCTCTGGAGGAGGATGAAGCCATAGATGGTCTGGGTGAGGGGAGCGCCCGCGAAGACGACGAGGAGGAAGGAGGCGGGCTTGTTCGCCATATAGTTCCTCTTCCACGCGCCGATGGCCGCCTGGCCCGCGATTCCCGCACCGATGGCCGAGCCGATGGCCGAAAGGCCGAGGACGGCGGCGACGCCGATCATACCGATATTCATGCTGATCTCCTTTCCTTTATTCGCGTTCTTCGGGCGCCGTGGCCCTGAAAGGTTCGTACTTGTAGCCCGACCACTCCATGCCGAGGTGGCCGGAGAATTCGAGCATGTTGAGACGCACGCCGTGGACGATGACCGAGAGCACGCTCATCATGATGTTGAGGCCATGCCCGAAGACGAGGAGCAGGACGCCGACGGCGAACATCACGAAGCTCCCGAACATCGGACCGGCCATGTTGTTCACCGTCTGGCTGATGGCGATGCCCGCGAGGCCGACGGCCCAGAGACGGATGTAGGACACGATGTCGGCGAAGACGTTGACGACGCCGAGGAAGACCGAGACGATGTTCGCCAGGCTCGAAACGATGCCGCCCACCACGCCGCGGAGGAAGCCCCGGGAGCCGTCGTAGCTCGCGAAGATGAAGTTGAGGCCGAAGCCGCCGGCGACGAGGTAGAGCGCCCAGGTCGGCAGCGGGAAGCGGTCCGCGCTGATGACGAGGTTGAGGACGAGGAAGAGCATGCCGGCGACCATCGCGAGCTGGCCGATCTGCGCCAGGAACTTGAGCGACCCGAGGTCCCGCTTGATGTTCTTGAGGTGGGCCACGACGAGCTGCACCGTTCCGATGAGGAAGCAGAGCATCTTGACGTTGTCGCCCGAGGCGGGATTCTCGTTCGAGAGCCAGTACACCGCGATGGAGCGGAGGACGGCCGGCAGGCGATCCGGCGGCAGGCCGAACCAGCTCGCCGTCATGACGCCCCAGGCGACGGTGCTTCCCGCCAGGATGAGGAGGAGACGGATCGGATCGGGAATGAAGCCCTTCGCCTTCTTCGCCTTGAGCGCGGCGAAGACGCCGCCGAGGAGGAGGAGGGAACCGTAGCCGCCGTCGCCGAAGATCATCGCGAAGAAAAAGCAGAAGAAGAAGAGGAAGAGACCGGAGATGTCGTACTCGCGGTAGTTCGGCACCGTCCCGAGGAAATCGAATACCGGCGCGATGACGCGGACGAGCGGTCCGTTCTCCACCTTGCTCGGCGGCAGTTCCTCTCCCGAGGGCTCGTCGGCGACGAGACCCCAGGCGTGGGCCTGGGCGGCGGCCTTGAGGGCGGGCAGGTCCTTGGCGGGAACGAAGCCGGAAAGGTAGGAAAGCCCCTCGTCCTGGCCCATGCCGGACTTGACCTGTTCGAAGAGGAGGATCTCGGCGAGCCAATCCCGAGCGGCCTCGAGGGCCGGCAGGGAGGGCGCCAAGGCGGCGAGCCCCGCGTCGGCGGCGAGCCGACGTTCCGCGGCGCGGTCGCGGGCGGCGCGCAGGGCCGTGGGACCCTCGGCCGGCAGGGCGAATTCGATGAAGTCGCTCGGAAGCGCGGCCGGCTGACCGCGGTCGAGGACGGCGACGCGGGCCCTGCCGCGGGGAGCCGCAAGCCGGACAAATTCAAGACCTTCGGGCAGGGCGCCGAGGCGGGCGGCCGGCCCTTCGAAGAAGCGCAGGGGCAGGCCCGCGGTGGAGAGCTCGGCGACGAGGGCGGGCTCGAAGTCGCCCCAATCGGCGACGCGCTCGAGCTCGCGGACGATCGCGAACCCCTCGTCCTGGGCGGCCTTCAGCTCCTCGCTCAGGGCCGCGCAACGGCGGGAGGCCTCGAGGCCGGCCTCGCGGAGGGCGGCGCCGGAAAGCGCCTTGGCCGGGTCCTTGGCGGCGCCCTTGGCGACGGCGCCCTTGGCGGCGGCGCCCTTCCCTTCCTTGGGCGGCTTGATCGAGGAAACAAGGCCGATGGAGCGTTCGACCTCGGCGAGGCGGCGGGCCGCCCCCTCGAAATCGGCGCCCTTTCCGGCGAGGGGTTCGAGATGGACGACGCCGAGACGCTTGAGCTCGGCGAGGGCTTCGGCCTTCTCCCGTTCGAGGACGACGAGATGCGCCTTCAGCATGGGGGCTATCATTCGGCGCTCCTGGCGGCGGCGGTCTCTATGACCTTGCGCTTGGCGATCTTGCCGCGGACGACCTGGGCCGTCTGCTGGTCGCCAAGGTAGATCCTGATGCGCTTGATGTCCTCGAGGGTCTCGGGGATCTTCACCTTCTCGAAAAGGTTGACGCGTTGGGTGGTCGTCCTGAGCTCGGCGGCGAGCCGCTCGATCTGGACGACGAGGACGCGGGCCTCGAGGTCGAGGAGGAGGGCCTTCTTGAGCCGGTCCAGGGCGGAGTCCACCCAGAGGGGCGTGGCGAAGAGGTCGTATTCGGCGAACTCGAAGTCGGCCCCGTCGAAGACCGGGATCTCGACGCCGGCGATGTTGCCGAGGCTGGTCCTGACCGCGGTGACGCGCATGAGCGGCAGCCCGTCGGGACCATAGGCGGCCTCGGCCTCGCCGAAGACGCCGAGCCAGGCGCGGAACTCGCGGTCGAGGGCGGCGCGCGCCTCCTCGAGCTCGCGGTGCCGCGCCTCGATCCCGCGGATCTCCATCTGGAGCTGCTGTTTCTTGAGCTGGAGCGTCGGGAGGTAGCGCTTGTACATCTTCAGCGCGTCCTTCTGCTTCTTGAGCTCGTTCTTGGTCAGCTTGATCTTGGCCATGGTGTAGCCTTCGGGCGCTCCTGCTTAGGCGGTCTTCTTGGGCCAGAACTTTTCGATGAGCTCGGTCCGGAGGCCGGTCTCCCGCGGTTCGAAGCAGTCGGCCAGGATCTCCCAGCCCTTGTCGAGGGCCTTTTCGAGGGGGATGTTGACCGAAAGGTCCATCATCTCGCGCTCGAAGGCCTCGCCGTAGCGGAGGAGCTTCTTGTCCCAGGCGCTCATCTGGAAGCCCATGGACTTCTTCTCAAGGGTGTCCTTGTAGGAGGCGTAAAGCTTGATCATGCCGTCCATGATGGCGCGGTGGTCGGCGCGGGTCTTGCCGTTG